>JAGCJE010000132.1 GCA_017648225.1 Kiritimatiellia bacterium
CTAGACTTGATGGCGTCGATCTTGATATTGTAACGCTTGGAAATCTTGGAAAGAGTATCGCCGCGCTGAACAATGTAGGTCGTAAATTCGGGCTCTTTCTCAACCGGCTTGACCTCGACAGGCTTAGGATCGGGCGTATCGACAACATCGATATTCACGGCCGGAGCAGGATCAGGCGTAACATCGACGGGAGTAACAGGCTCGACAGGTTCGGAGGAAACTGCAGGCTTAACGACCGTAGGCTCCTGAGTTGCTGTACGCTTGCTCTTATACTGAGGATCAAGACATCCAGAAACGGCCGCGACGGCAGCGAGAGAGAGAACCAAACTGAGTTTATTCATTTTTTATTTTCCTTCTTGTTTCACCCAAAACGCGAATTTTTCGCCGCGCTCCGAGTAGTTTTTAAATTGATCATAGCTCGCGGTCCCTGGCGATAACAGTAAGTTTTCACCGCTTTCCGCATCTTTAAACGCACTTTTAACAGCTTTATCTAAAGTGCCGCAGATTTCACAATCCACATCCTTAGACCATGCTTCAAAAAACGCATTTGAGCATTCGCCTATAAGATACACTTTTTTGACCCTTTTCGTCAAGAGTTCTTTAACAATTTTTGGATTATCGCCCTTCGCCCGACCGCCTGCGATAAGCCTTACGGGGCCTTTAACCATCTCAATCGCCGCCGCCATCGCCGCTAGCGACGTCGCCTTAGAGTCGTCGATACATTTTACCCCTCGAAAAACGCCGATTTCGTTCATTCTGTGGGCGAGTGGCTCAAACTTCAAAAACGCCTCGCGAATCTCGCTGTCCTTAAGCCCGGCAGTACGTAAAAGCGCAATGGCGCGGCATCCGTTCGACCGAAGAATAGGATTATCGAAATACGACCCTTCAAGAAGCGGCGCGTCATTCGCCTCGTCGCATGTTTCAACGGCGATTTTCGCCATCTTTAGAAGCCGCCTTTTAAGCGTATGGTAAAGTTCAACTGAGCCGTGGCGATCAAGATGATCTTCTTGATAATTTAAAACGGTCGCCGCTTCGAATGTTCCCGGCGCTAAAGACGTCGTCTCGAGCTGAAAGGAACTAACCTCAACAACAGCCCATTCGCAGTCTTCAACATCGCATACTGCGAGCCCATAATTACCGCAAGCTACAGCCTTACGCCCCGAAAGATTAAGCGCCTCGGCAACGAGCTTAACGACGCTCGACTTACCCTTCGAGCCAGTAACAGCGAGAAGCTTAACGCCGCGCGACTTAAGCTTCTCAACTCCAAGCTGAAGCTCGCTCTTAACTACGATAGCGGGACTCGAAACAACGAGATCGTACCCTTCGGCAACATCAACCTCATACCCCTTTTCTTTTAGGGTCTTTTCGGCGGCCTTACCGCTTATACCGTAGCCAAGAACGAGCGCTTTCAAGTTTTAAGCGAAGAGCTTAGCGAGCTTTTCGAGCTGCGCGACTTTCTCCTTGTTGTCGGCGAGTTTCTTGCGAGCGTCGGCGACAACAGCCTCAGGAGCATGAGCGACGAAATTCTCATTCGAGAGCTTAGCCTCAGACGCCTTGATGAAGCCTGCGAG
>JAGCJE010000133.1 GCA_017648225.1 Kiritimatiellia bacterium
AGGTTGTAATCCTCGGCTCCGGCGATATCGGTCGTATTATGGCCCGCCGTCTTACGTTCTCGGGCGCCAAGGTTCTCGCATGCGTTGAGATTATGAAGAAGTCGTCTGGCCTTATGCGTAACGTCGTACAGTGTCTTAACGACTATGATATTCCGCTTCTTCTTTCGCATACGGTTACGAATGTCGAGGGCCGCGAACATGTGACGGGCGTTACCGTCGCCAAGGTCGATGACGCGATGAAGCCGATTCCAGGTACTGAGATTCATTACGATTGCGATACTCTCGTACTTTCGTGCGGTCTCATTCCCGAGAACGAGCTTACGAAAAAAGCTGGCGTCGAGATGGATCCCAAGACGCGCGGACCTAAGGTCGATGCGAATATGGCGACGAATGTTCCCGGTATTTTCGCGGGCGGCAATGTCGTAAGAGTATACGATCTCGTCGATTGGGTAAGCCGCGACTCCGAAATTGCAGGAAGAGCGGCTGCCAATTACGCGCTAAAGTCGAGAATTTGAGGAGATTTTTAAAATGAAGATGATTTGTATTAGCTGCCCGCGCGGTTGCGAACTTGATGTTGAGAAGAACGGTAACGAAGTGGTCGTTACAGGCAACGCTTGTCCTCGCGGCGAAGAGTATGGTCGCAACGAGCTCGTTAATCCTACGCGTATGGTTACAGGGCTCGTTAAAGTCGCGGGAATGCGTAAACCGCTCCCCGTAAAGACGGCCCGTCCCGTACCTAAAGGCGCGATTGACGCGGTACTTTTCGCGATGCACCAGATGACGGTTCAGCTCCCTGTGAAAATCGGCGATGTGATTATTCCCGGTGTCGCCGGGACTGGTGTTGATATTGTCGCTACTGCCAATATGTAAAAGGGGCTAAAAATGTTCGACATAACGAAGAAAAAGGCATTTGTCTGCGATCTCGACGGTACGCTTTTTATGGGTCCCGATCCCATTAAGCCTGCAGTCGATTTTGTAATTGAATCCATCAACAGTGGTCGTTTTTCGTTTTTCTATCTTACGAACAATACGTCTAAGACCCCCGACGAATATATTAAGAAGATTGCGGGCGCTAATATTCCCGTTAAGCCTCAAGAGATTTTAACTCCGCTTATTACGCTCGAGGCTTATATCCGCGAGAAGGGTTATAAGTCGGTTTATCTTCTTGCGAGCGAGAAGGTTAAGACCCATTTAACGGAGCGCTTGTCTGACATAGGCGTTAAGTTCGAATACAATCCCGAGGAGAACGAGCTTATCGCGCTTACGTACGATAAGGAGCTCACCTACGAGAAACTTGCTAATGCGACGAGTTTGTGGAATATGCGTAATGTTCCGCCGAGCCCGATGTGTCCGATCAGAACGGCTAACCAGAAGCCTGTCGATTTTGTCGCGACACATCCCGACAACTGCTGCCCGAGCGAGCGCGGCCCGATACCTGATATCGGCGGAATGATGAAGTTTCTCGAGATTACGAACGGTATGAAGCCGAGCAATGTTTTCGGCAAGCCCAGCCCCACTCTCCTTAAAACCGTTCTCGACCGCTTTACACCCGAGCAGATCGCGGTGGTCGGAGACCGCCTTTACACCGATAAGGCGATAGCCGATAATTCAGGGGTTGATTTCGTCTGCGTCCTTTCGGGCGAAACGACAGTCGACGACCTCGCCAAGTATACGGGGACTCCGCCCGCGATAACGGTTGAAACGTTCAACAAGATTGACGAAAAGTAAGAAGGGTATATCTTAAAATGAAGGACGAAAGAAGCTTTCGCAAGGCTCAGACTAAATTCATTCTTTCAAGCGCGATTGTCTATGCGTTTTTCTATCTGACGC
>JAGCJE010000134.1 GCA_017648225.1 Kiritimatiellia bacterium
CCGCGCGGCGGTGCGGCCAAGCCCATCGACAAGGCTGATGTCGCGGCGTTCCACGAATACGCCGCGGCTAACGGAAGCGGTCCGATTCTCGCCCACGCCCCGTACACGCTCAACGCGGCGGGCGCCGAGGAACGCGTCAGGGAATTCGCCGAAATGACGATGGCCGACGATCTGAAGCGTCTTGAACTCACGCCCGGGGCTCTTTATAATTTTCATCCCGGCTCCCATGTCGGTCAGGGCGCGGAGAAGGGGATCGAACTTATTGCCGGAATGCTGAAGCGCATTTTCAGTGGCTTCGGATCTGCTCCGTCGACGACGGTTCTTCTTGAAACGATGGCGGGAAAAGGCTCCGAGATCGGCCGGAATTTCGCGGAGCTTCGCGCCATTATGGATTTGAGCGGTCTCGATCTCGGGGTGTGTCTCGATACGTGCCACGTCTGGGACGGCGGCTACGATATTGTAGGGAATCTCGATGGAGTGCTGGACGAGTTCGACCGCGTGATCGGTCTTGATAAACTCAAGGCGATCCATCTGAACGACACGATGAACGCATTCGCCGCGCATAAGGACCGTCATGAAAAAATTGGCAAGGGTAAGATCGGTCTAGAGGCGTTCGAGCGGATAGTGAATCATCCCAAACTCAGGGATCTGCCGTTTTATCTTGAAACGCCCTGCGATCTTCAGGGATATAAGGAGGAAATCGCGCTTTTGAAAGGATTGCGGAAATGAAAATTTTCAGAGAACCCGGAAAACTTCAGAAGTGGGCGCGGCAGCGCACGAAGGCCGGAGCGAAAATCGCCCTCGTGCCGACGATGGGATATCTGCACGACGGCCATTTAAGTCTGATAGCCGAGGCTAAAAAACGCAAGGCCGATGAGATCATCGTCAGCGTTTTTGTAAATCCGGTCCAGTTCGGGCCGAACGAGGATTTTGAAAAATATCCGCGCGACGAGAAGTCCGATCTCGCGAAGTGCCGTGCGGCGGGCGCTACGGCGGTATTTTTTCCGACATCAGAGAACATGTATCTTACGGATCATAGCGTCTACATAGACGAGGAACTTCTCTCAAGGGGGCTCTGCGGCGCGTGCCGCCCCGGCCACTTCCGCGGAGTCTGCACCGTCGTTGCCAAACTGTTCAATCTCGCTCATCCCGATTTCGCGGTTTTCGGCAAGAAGGATTACCAGCAGGCTCAGGTGATAAAGCGAATGGTGCGCGACCTTAATTTCGATCTTGATATCGTCGTCGCTCCCATCGTGCGCGAGAAGTCAGGGCTTGCGATGTCGTCGCGGAATACGTATCTCTCGGACGATGAGCGCGAGCGTGCGCTCGCGTTATCCCGCCTTCTCAAGAGCGTCGAGCCCGGCAGGAGCGTCAAAGCCGAAAAGGTCAGGATTTCCAAGGCTCTCGAGAAAGAAGGTCTCAAGGTCGACTATGTCGAATTCGTCGATGGAGAGACGCTCGCCGATGTTAAGAAGACAGCTAAAGGCGTATGCGTTCTTCTGGCCGTTTTCAACGGGAAGACGAGGCTTATAGACAACCGCGTACTTTAAAAGAAGGAGATAGCTCTTATGATCGCGAAACTTATCATCGACAAAAAGCGCGAAGGCCGCGCGTTGGGCACCGCCGAGATCCGCGAATTCATCGAGGGCTTTACTGCGGGCGAAATCCCCGATTACCAGATGAGCGCCCTTGCGATGGCGATATGCTGCCGCGGGATGACGGAGCGTGAGACGGCCGATTTGACGGATGCGATGATGCGTTCCGGGCGCTGCCTTGACTGGACGCTTGATATTCCCACCGCCGATAAACATTCGACAGGCGGAGTCGGCGACAAGCTCTCTTTGATCGTTCAGCCTCTCGCCGCCGCGTGCGGAGTCGCGGTCCCTTCGCTTACCGGGCGCGGACTCGGGCTGACGGGCGGCACAGCCGACAAGCTTGAGACGATTCCCGGGTATAACGCTTCGCTCTCTCTCGACGACTTTCAGAGGGTTGTCGCCGACGTAGGCGTTTCAATGACGGTCCAGACTGGGGAGATAACACCCGCCGACAAAAAGCTTTATGCATTGAGGGACGTTACGGGAACGGTCGCGTCGATTCCGCTTATTGTAGGATCGATTTTATCCAAGAAGCTCGCCGAGGGCGCCTCGACTCTTGTCTTCGACGTGAAGTGGGGTCTTGGCGCTTTCATGAAGACCAAAGAGGACGCGTGCGAACTGGCCCGCGCTCTCGTATCCGGCGCGAAAGCGGCCGGGCGCAAGGCCGCCGCGCTCGTTACCGATATGAACACTCCGCTCGGACGCGCGGTAGGCAACGCGAACGAAGTCGCCGAAGCGCTTGATATTCTCGAGAACCCCGAGCCTGTCGCCGACCGTGCCGATGTTGCTCTTTCGATCGAATTGTCGTCTCTCATGGTTTCGCTCGCCAAAGAGATTCCTCTTGATGAAGCGCGCGCGCTTTGCCGAGAGAAACTTTTAGACGGAAGTGCGCTTGAGAAATTTAAGGCGATGGTTACGGCCCATGGAGGCGATCTCGACAAGTTAGCGAAACTCCTTGAGCAGCCGAAATTCAAATTCAAAATCCAGGCCATGCGCTCCGGTGTCGTTTCGGCGATCGACGCCGAGAAGGTCGCGCGCGTCGCGTTCAAACTCGGAGCGGGGCGGGAAAAGGCGAGCGATACGATCGATCCGTTGGCGGGCGTAACTCTTGATGTCCAGCTCGGAGATAAGGTTTCCATCGGCTTTCCTCTGGCGACTCTTGAAAAGTCCGGCTGCCCTGACGGTCTTGAGAGCGCGGCGGCTGATCTTTTCAAGGCGTTTACGATTTCTCCTTCCGGCGGAAAAATCGATTCGCTTATTTTCGAGCGCATCGTGTAGGATTTGCAGGTATGGTTAATCACAGCATATTGCGCAAGAAATTTCCTTCCAAAAACAAGTCCGGCAAAAAGAAGGATATATCGTCCGTTAAAAAGGCCATCGCGCTGGAATATAGGCAGAAGCGTGCGGAACTCGGATTTTCCCTGCCGACGGTTAAAAGGGGGCTGCCTTACTACATGGTGATTCTGATAGGTCTTTGTCTTATCGGGGGGCTTGTCGGTTCCGCCATCTTTAAACGGAAGGGGTTGGATTTAACGGGTTCGAAGCAGGCGTCCGCCGTTAAATCGCTCAATACGCTAGCGATAGCGCTAGGCCGTTACCGTTATCATGTCGGGACATATCCGACCACGCAGGAAGGTCTCAAACAACTTGCTCTCACACGCGTCAGAAAGCCCGGTTGGGTAGGGCCTTATATAAATGAGATTTATCCCGATCCGTGGGGCAACGCGTACGTCTACGAAAACCTCGGCGATAACAAGGATCCCGCTCTCTTCTCCAAAGGACCCGACGGCGAGGCGGGGACGATGGACGACGTGATCGCCGATAAGGCGTTTTTCAATGAGGCCTTCCGTGATACGTCCTGGACCGACGGGTGGGTGCCGTGGCACTTGCGCGGCGTTATGTGGGTCGAGAACGACCGCGAGAAGGAAATCGCAGAGAGGCGCGTCGACATTGCCCTCGGAAGATCGACGGAAATCGAGGGAAGAATTCCCCTTGTCGATTCCTGGCGGTTCAGTACGTCGACGGAAGACACTGGCGATCTCAATGTGCGATTGCCTCTTGATTGGCGCGCGGTCGCATCGCTTGTCCGTTCTTCTGAAACGAATGCCGTGTTCAGGCGACCGTTCTTCGTCAGGAAGGAAGCGGAGGGTTATTATGTCGCGTTACGCCTTGCGGCGGTCAGCGGGGATTTTGCGGTTAAGCTTAACGGAGTTAAGCTCACGGTAAAAGACGTCGGACGTGAAGGTTATGAAGTTGATATGTCCGAGGCGCTGCGCTATGGATCGGAGAACGAGCTTGAGATTTTTGTCAATGCGTTGAATCCCGAAGCGCAGAGCGCCGGCATTACGGGGGATGTGTGGGTTGATGTCGCCGATCCTAAGGAGCGTGTCGTTTGCGGCACCATGAAAGTCCGCTTTGACAAAGTTACCTGGGATGAGGCCGTGATGGTTGTCGAAAGATCGGTTTCCTGCAAGAGCGCAACAAACACAATCGTGAAAACCGTTTCTGAAAGTTTCGATCTCCATAAGCCCAGGATTTGGACATTCGACAATCCCGTCGTGAGAAGAGGCAATCTCATGGGACGCTACGTCATCCGTTCTTTGGAGCCTTCGACGCCCGGGTCGGTCGTCTTTAACGGGCGCGATACGCCGATAAAGGGGGTCGCGACGGATTGTTCGCTCGGCATGTTAGGCGAAGCGTTCAGCGACTGTCAGGCGAGGGAGAAGTTTTCCCTGTTTAAGGAGGCCGGAGTCAACGCCGTTCTTTTTACCGGAGCGAAGACGAATAAGGCGTTCTTTGACGTCTGCGACGAGGTCGGTCTTCTGGCGTTCGATACCGACGATATAAAGCGCCTTAAATTGGACAGGGACTGCTTTGTGCCCGTTAAAGGCGATGTTAACGAGGAGACTCTCGCGCTTTTAAGATCGCTTTATATGCCGGAGGCGAAAACGCTTTATCTCAGCCCGCACTGGAATTGGACCGAAGGCTCCAAGGCGCATATTGAATGCGTCACCGACGCGGACAGCGTTGAACTTTTTGTAAACGGAACGTCTGTCGGAGAGGCTGAGAAGGTTTCAAAATTCCGTTTTGCGAAAGAAGTTGCTTATGAAGCCGGCGAACTTAAGGCTATAGCGAAAAAGAACGGTGTCTATTACAGCGAGGATACGCTGAAAACGGCGTACGAGCCCGAAGCGTTGCGCTTCTGTTCGTCGCCCGCCGTATTGAAAGAGTATGACAGCGCCGTTTTGGAAGTGATGTTGAGCGACGACCTTGGAAGATCTGTCGTCAATGGTGATGTTGAGGTCGAGTTCGCCGTCGAATCAGGCCCTGGCTCGATAATCGGATGTGAAAATTCGAAAGGCGATATCGGAAGAATCGATCCCGGCGATCCCCGCAAGGCCGTCTGCAGACTTGTCGGCGGAAGAGCTTTTGTAGCCGTCCGCCGCGCCAGCGGTTCGCGTATTCCTCTTAAAATCAAAGCTAAAGCCGAAGGCTTGAGGTCGGCTTTGATGGTTTTGCCGTATTGGCAGCCCCAGAAATGAAATTAATTCCCACTTTTTACGGGTAGATATGCTATAATATGTCGTTATGAAAATTTCCAACGAACAACTGAAACTTTCCGCAGACACGATTCGCTGTCTTTGTTCCGACATGATCGACAAGGCCAACTCCGGTCACCCTGGAGCTCCCCTCGGCATGGCCGATCTTGCGGTTTCTCTCTGGCTTAAATTCCTGAATACCGCGCCGAATGATGTAAAATGGCCCGGCCGCGACCGCCTTGTATTCTCCGGTGGTCACGCGAGCGCTCTCGTTTATTCGCTTTTCCACCTTGCCGGCGTTTCGGGCCTCACGATGGACGAACTTAAAGACTTCCGTCAGTTCGGCGCGCGCTGCGCGGGTCACCCCGAGCGCGGTCTCCTCGGCGGAGTCGAAGTGACGACCGGTCCTCTCGGCCAGGGTATCGCCATGGGCGCGGGCCTGCAGCTCGCCGCGAAGAAGGCCGGCACCGGCAGCAAGACGTGGGTCTTCTGTGGCGACGGCGACATGCAGGAGGGCATCTCTCACGAGGCCTGCAGCTGGGCCGGTGCGATGAAGCTCGACGGTCTTATTCTCGTTTACGATTCCAACGGCATTTCGATCGAAGGGTCGACGTCGCTCACGATGAACGACGATACGAAGAAGCGCTTCGAGAGCTACGGCTGGAAGGTCTTCACCTGCGACGGCCACGATTTCGACGCGATCGACCGCGTTTATCGACGCGCGTTGAAAGTAACCGACGCGCCAGTCTTGATTGTTGCTACAACTCACATTGGTTTTGGTGCTCCTACGAAGCACGACTCCGCCGACAGCCACGGAGCTCCCCTCGGCGCCGAAGAGACTAAGGGCCTTAAGACGGCTCTTGGATTCGATCCCGAGAAGAGCTTCTACGTCCCCGAAGAGGTTTATGCGCTCTTTGCCGCGCGCACAAAGGCTATGAACAGCCTCGCAAAGCGTTGGCGAAAGCGTAATCCCGAGATTAAGTGCGAGACGCGTGAGCCTGACTATATGAAACTTGTCGGCGCTCTTCCCAAGTACGAAGCCGGCAAGTCCGTTGCGACGCGCAGCGCATGCGGCGACGTATTGAACGCCGTTTCCAATATCGTGCCCGAGCTTATCGGCGGCTCCGCCGACCTCGGTCCCAGCAACAAGACATACCTGAAGGGCTTTGTCGATATCGGCCCTGGCGCGTTCGAAGGCCGCAATATCCGCTACGGAATCCGCGAGCTCGCGATGACCGCGATCGCCAACGGCATTACCGCGTTCGGCGGCTTCAGAGGCTACGGCGCAACGTTCTTCGTCTTCAGTGACTACTGCCGCCCGGCGATCCGTCTCGCTTCCCTCATGAAGCTTCCGTCGATGTTCATTTTCTCCCACGACAGCTTTTACGTCGGAGAAGACGGCCCAACCCACGAGCCCGTCGAACATCTCGCCGCCTTGCGCATGATCCCCGGGATCGTCTCTTTCCGTCCCGCCGACGCGACCGAGACTGCGTACGCGCTCGTCGAAATGCTTCTTAACACCAAGGGCCCGACATGCCTTATGACGACGCGTCAGAACGTTCCCGTTCTTGAGGGCGTCCGCCACGAGGGTGTCGCTAAGGGCGCTTACGTCATTTACGAGAACGGCCCCCAGGGCATAGACACCGTCATGTTCATCGCGACGGGGTCCGAGGTTGCTATCGCGATCGAGGCGGCTAAGCGTCTCGCCGGCGAGGGTAAGTCCGTCCGCGTCGTTTCGATGCCGTCGATGGAGCTCTTCCTTTCCCAGAAGTGCGTCTACCGCGAGAGCGTTGTTCCCGAACTGATGAAAAAGCGCGTTATCGTCGAGGCCGGTTCCCGCTTCGGATGGGATCGTTTCCGCATCGACCACAAGACGACGCGCTTTGTGACGATGGATCACTTCGGCGCTTCCGCGCCTTACAAGGTCCTCGCCGAGAAGTTCGGCTTCACGGCCGACAATGTCTACAATACCGCCAAGACGATTGCCTAATTCAAGGACGATAAAACGATGAACGACTCTCTTACCGCCATCAGCCCCATCGACGGACGCTACGCTTCG
>JAGCJE010000135.1 GCA_017648225.1 Kiritimatiellia bacterium
GACCATCCCATCAAAACACGGCCGTTGTCCTGAACCTTTTTCGCCCAGTAATCAAGATGACTCTGGGGTACCCGTTCGCCGTGCTCGCGCGCTTCGTCGGTGCCGAGATGAATAATGGGCATATCCTCCTTGGAAGCGAGAGAGCAGAGTTCATCGATCAGTTCGCCGAGCATAACCTTCGCTTCTTCGACGGCAAGATCGGAAATCCCCGTAGCCTTTCTGAACGCGAGCGTATGCCCCGGCATATCAAGCTCCGGAATTACCGTAACCCCGCGCTTTTTCGCATGCGCGAGAACGCGCTTGAATTCCTCCTGGGTATAGTATTTGCCGACCTGCCGAGTAAAGGCCTCGCGCTTCTGAAGCTGGGGATATTTTTTCGATTCAAGCCGCCAGCCGTAATTGTCGGTGATATGCCAATGAAACACATTCATCTTGTATTTTGCAAGATGATCGATAATGTCGAGAATCGATTCAACGCTCTGGTAGTTGCGACCGCAGTCCAAAAGAAGACCGCGATACTTAAACTCCGGCCAGTCCGCGATAGCACAATCCGGCAACGGCGCGCCCTGCAAGAGCTTCTTAAGCTGCCCTAAGGTTACGCGGGCGTAGCGCTTACCTTCTTCGTCGCCTCGAATCTGAACCTTCCCGTTCTTGATGCGAATGAAGTACGCGCCCGGTTCTGTAGCTTTTTTATGAAGCTTAAACTTGGTATCTGCATCTCGCGAAATAACACGAGGACGTGGCATCAGCTCGTCCAGCGCATCGGCAAATCCCGACGCGCATGTGAAAGAAATCAAAAGAGCTGCCGATATTTTCAAAAAAATTTTATTCATACGAAAATTATACCAAATTCCTACATTCTTTAGGCCACTATTTTATTTTTAAGACAACAACCTTGTTAAGCTAGCAGTTCAACGGAAAAAGGTCCGTTGTTCAAAAGGCGAACCTTCATCTCGGCACCGAAGCGCCCCGTCCCGACCCGATCGTCGCCGAGCTTGGAGCGCAGCGACGCGACAACTCTTTCATAGAGCGGCTCCGCCTTTTCGGGGCGCGCCGCCGCAGAAAACCCAGGCCGGCGTCCATGCGCGGTATCCGCATAAAGGGTAAACTGCGAAACGACGATAACAGAGCCTCCGACATCTTCGATCGAACGGTTGATTTTTCCGTTTTCATCCTCGAAAATCCTGAGCGATACGATGCGTGAAGCGATAAGATCCGCCTTCGCCTCGTCATCGTCATGCGTAACGCCCAGAAGGACGAGATACCCTTCGCCGATTTCAGCGACACGCTCATCGTCAATCTCGACCGAAGCCTCGGTCACCCGCTGTATCCACGCTTTCATTTTTCTTGATCCTTTTTTATCTGGAGGACGGAGAGACAAGCATATTCTTCTGACGCGTCTTTTCGCCGAGACCACGTGCCACGTACGCGCTTTTGCCGCTTACGGGATCGACCCCCGTGTAATACATGCACGTCGCGGCGGTAAGAGGCGTCGGAGTGAATATCTGCACCTGTTCTGGATTCAGTTTCAACTCCCTTGTCGCAAAACGCTTAAGCTCGCGCATATCCGCTTCGGTGCAGCCCGGATGCGCGGCGATGAAATAATATGTTAAAAACTGCTTTTTTCCGAAACGTCTGTTGGCAGCCTCGAACTTCCGCTTGAACTTTAAAAGGCTCTCGACGCCGGGCTTGCCCATAAACTC
>JAGCJE010000136.1 GCA_017648225.1 Kiritimatiellia bacterium
GCCGCGTTCACGGCTCCAATCCTCGTCGGTGCGGTAGCCTGTGTAGGCGTAACTTTTATAGACGCCTTGTTTAAGAAGGGTTTGCGCAGCCTCTCTGCCGACTTGAGCGGAGTCGCTTTTCACGAATGCGATATTCGTTTCTCGTTCTAAGATGTTTCCGCCGGAGACGTTCATTACTACTGTAGGGATATTGGTATTAGCGAGAACTTTAAGAGCATCTTCTGTCCCCGGTATGCCAACAATGAAGCCGTCGGTGCCGCGTTCCAGTTCGTGCCGGACGGTCTCAGCGGTGAATTCGTGTCTTGTTCTATAGATGACAAGTTGCCAGCGGTGTCCTGCGCTAAGATATTCGAAAACTCCGTTGAGCTTGTCTTGGCCGGCGATGCCCGCCATTCTTAGCGCGACTACGACGCGACGCGGGAAGGCTTTTGGTGTTTTCTTTTTCATGGTTGGTTAGTCGTTAATCTTTAGTGGTTATTATATCATAATCGGATGATGCTGTTTGGTGAAAAGATAATGTAATTTTGGCGGATATATAATTGGTGTAAAAAGAGAGTTTTGATAAAATATTCGGCATGAAAGAGAAAGCATCGGTATATAAACTTCTTGCGATTGCAGGATTGGGGGGTCTTCTCTACGGAGTGGACTTCGGCGTTATCGCCGCGGCCGAGCCGTATATGAAGGCGCTCGGAGTTTACAGCGGCTCTCAAATAAGCCATATCGTCGGAGCTGTGCTTCTCGGAGGGCTCCTTTCGTCGATTACCTCCGGTTGGCTCTGCGACTTTTTCGGACGCAAGAAGATGATTGTCGCTTCGTCGGCGATGTTTCTTTTTTCCATTCCGATAGTATGCCTTTCTCTTGAGTCGTATCCGGTCCTTTTTATCGGGCGCGTTTTTCAGGGAATGAGCGCGGGGTATATGGCGGTTGTCATGCCCATGTATTTAACGGAGACTCTGCCTGCCGATATACGCGGGCGCGGCACAGGAATATTTCAGTTCTGCCTTGGGCTTGGGCTTGTGGTTGCCGCCGGAGCCGGGTGCCTTATCGCGATGTATTACGGCGCGTCTGACAGTGCGAACATTGACGCAGCCGGAAAGACTGCCGCGTGGAGTGCGAATTTCTGGTGGACGATGATTCCCGTCGCAGTTCTTTTTTTCGGCAGTTTCTCGCTTCCGGAAAGTCCGGTGTGGCTCTCGGGCGGCCATAAAAAGGCCAAGGATTCCTCATTCGTCAAACATGAGGGCGGCTCGCTCCTTCAGCGTCGCTATGTCGTTCCGTTTCTTTTGGCTGTCATAGTTCTTACGTTGAACAAGACTACAGGAATGAGCTCCTTTACGAGCTATCTCGTTTCGATTCTTCAGGGTTCCGGTCTCGACGGAATGGCGGCGAACTGGGGCCAGCTTATCGTCAAGACGTCCAATATGCTTTTCACGATAGCGGCGGCGGCGCTTATTGACCGTGTCGGGCGTGTAAAGCTTCTTAAGCTCGGAACGGGCGGGATGGCGCTCTTTCTTGGGGTCATCGCGTCGATATTCCTGGCGGTGGAGCGCTTCGGTGTGGAGGCGACGAATTTAACGGGTTCTCTTATGCTCGTCTCGTTCATCTTTATGCAGGCTTTTTATGCGCTCGGTCCCGGGATTTGCGTTTGGCTCGTTCTTTCCGAACTTATGCCTACGCGCATCCGCGCCAACGGTATGGCTTGTGCGCTTTTCATGAATCAGCTAGTTGCCTGGGGTCTCGCTTCATGGTTCCGCCCATGGATTGAGGCGTGGGGTTGGTCGTCGATGTTCTTCTTCTTCGCCGCGAACGGAGTACTCTATTTCATCGTATCATTCTTCATCCCTGAAACGAAAGGTAAACCTATCGAAGAGCTTGAACACCTCTTCGATAAAAAAACAACACCTAACCCCTAATCACTAACCCCTAACTACTAACCACTATGATCACACAAACATCCATCAGCTACTATGGTCTTAACTATGTTGAACACGCCGAGGCGGACTTCAAGGAAATGAAGGCGCACGGAGTCACCCAGGTGATTCTCGCCGTAACGGAATTCGACTTCGATTTCTGGCGTCCGAACATCCCCGCCATCGTCGCCAA
>JAGCJE010000137.1 GCA_017648225.1 Kiritimatiellia bacterium
TAATGAGCAGGTCGGGGGTTCGAGTCCCTTACCTGGCTCCAGTAGAGATGGCGGGAGTAGATCAATTGGTTAGATCATCAGATTGTGATTCTGAGGGTTGCGGGTTCGAGTCCCGTCTCCTGCCCCAGACCTGAAAGGACCCATAAGGTGTCGGTTGTAGAAGCGTTGCTTGATTTGCAGGAAGTTGACGGACGAATCCGTGAGCTTGAAGTTGAACTTAAAGATCTCCCCCGTCGCAAAGCCCTCGAGACCGCTAGACTTTCGGGTGTAAGTGCCGATCTTTTAGCCGCCCAGGAAGGGCTCAAGTACGCTCAAGGTCGCGTTAAAGGCTATGAAGAAGAAGCCGTAGAGCTTAAGGAAAAGGTTCGTCAGCTAAAACAGACTCAGGCAGGCCTTAAGTCCAACAAGGAATATCAGCAGTATTCCATTCAGATTGATTTTGTAAATCACGACCTCGAAGCTGCGGAGAGCAATCAGATCGCCGCGATGGACGATTTGCCGTCCGCCGAAAAGCGCGTCGCCGATGCTCAGGCCCGTTACGATCAGGAGAAGGGCGGCGTCGATCAGTTCGCTACGGAGATCGACGAGCGTATCGCCGCTGTGAAGGCTGAACTCGATGAGTGTCAGTCGGCCAGAGTCGAGAAGGCTAAGGCCGTCAACGATCCTAAATTTATGCTCTACTACGAGCGTTTGAGAATGAAGCGCTGGCCTGTCGTCGTTCCGCTTACCGATCCTGATCATGTGTGCGACGGCTGTCACATGGTTCAGCCTCCGAGCGTTGATCAGCTCGCCCAGGCCAATGCGCGCAACGCGGCGGCCGACAGGCCTCAGAGCATTGTGGCGTGCACGATGTGCGGTCGCATACTATACAAGGCCTAAAAGATCTTTGAGATTTATCTCCTGAAGTGATGCGCCGGTGACCGGTCGCGGCCGCAAGGCTGAGGAAAGTCCGGACTCCATAGGGCGGGAGACCTGCTTGTCAAGGGCAGGAGACGGCGGGAAATCCGACGTGATGGAAAGTGCCGCAGAAAAAAGGTAGCCCCGATAAGGGGTGATAGTGAAAAGGCGGGGTAAGAGCCCACCGGCGCGTCTGAAACGACGTGCGCATGGTAAACCCTCTCCGGAGCAAGATCAAATAGGGAATCGACGGGCTGCCCGTCCGGTGGCCGCGCCAAAAGCGCGGCCTTTAGATTTCGGGTTGATCGCTTAGATGAATGACCGGACTCTTCGGTTCGCCGAAGAGGAACAGAATCTGGCTTATTCGCCGCGTATCACTTCAGGAGATTATGATATAATATCCTATTATGAAGATAGGATGTCATCTTTCCTCGAGCGGCGGTTATATGGCCATGGGCCAGACGGCCGTTTCGATAGGCGCAAATGTTTTTCAGTTCTTTACGCGCAATCCGCGCGGCGGTGCGGCCAAGCCCATCGACAAGGCTGATGTCGCGGCGTTCAACGAATACGCCGCGGCTAACGGAATCGGTCCGATTCTCGCCCACGCCCCGTACACGCTCAACGCGGCGGGCGCCGAGGAACGCGTCAGGGAATTCGCCGAAATGACGATGGCCGACGAGCTGAAGCGTCTTGAACTCACGCCCGGTGCTTTTTATAATTTTCATCCCGGCTCCCATGTCGGTCA
>JAGCJE010000138.1 GCA_017648225.1 Kiritimatiellia bacterium
AGAATGTACTCGCTATCTCCAGTGTTGCGCTTTTCGTGTAGCCTCCGAAGGAGGCGTTTTTGTGTCGGCACGAAGTGCCGCTTTAGTGTTTGAGTTAAGTGACGAAACCCGATAGGGTGAAGAGACGTTGGGCGCACCACCGAGGCGAAGCCTCAAGGTGAGTGCGCACGACGACACTTCAATCGCGCAGTAGCGCGATTCGTCACTAACTCAACTTTCGTGTTTCGCGGCGGAGCCGCCTCGAGAAGTTGTGGTTATTACTGTTGTACAGAATGAATAAAGGAAAAGAGGAAGGTGGGGATGTTCTGGGAAGAGGGTTTATACCATATTCATCACATTTATGGTATAATATCGGGTAAATATCATTGAAAAGAACTTTCTTCCCGCATATGACGACATAGGGATTTTGTCACGAAAGATAACTGATGTATCTTAAACAATTAGATGTGGTCGGCTTCAAGAGCTTCGCCGACAAGACGCGGCTGACGTTCGAGCCGGGGCTTATCGCCATCGTCGGGCCTAACGGCTGCGGCAAGTCCAACGTTTCCGATGCCATCCGTTGGGTGCTCGGCGAGCAGCGCCCGACCGCGCTTCGCTGCTCGAAGCTCGTCGATGTCGTTTTTAACGGTACCGATACGCGTAAGCCTCTCGGTCTCGCCGAAGTTTCGATCACCTTCGCCGACTGCGAGAAGGAGCTCGGCACCGATTACCACGAAGTTACGATCACGCGCCGCGTTTATCGCGACGGTTCGGGCGAATATCTCATCAACAAGCAGCCCAGCCGTCTTAAGGACGTACAGCATCTTTTTATGGGTACGGGTATCGGAACGAGCTCGTATTCCGTCATGGCCCAGGGCCAGATCGACGCGATTCTATCATCGAAGCCCGAAGACCGCCGCGCCGTGTTCGAAGAGGCGGCCGGAATTACGAAGTTTAAGGCCGACCGCAAGGAGGCTTTGAGAAAAATCGACCAGACCGAGCAGAATCTTCTCCGCGAGGCCGATATCTTGCGCGAAATGAAGCGCCAGATCGGTTCCTTGCAGCGTCAGGTCGGCAAGGCCCAGCGCTACAAGGAGCTGCGCGATGAACTGCGCGGGCTCGACATTTACGTTTCGAAGCAGAAGATCCACGACTTCGATCTCGTTCTCGAACAGAACGCCGCCAACCGTCAGGAGATAGAGAAGGCGATTCAGGAGGCTTCCGAAACGGTCGCCGAGGCGGAGGCGCGTCAGCAGTCGCTCCATCAGGAACTTCATCAGCTCGAAGAGCGCCTGCAGTTTCTCGCTCAGGAGCAGGCTTCCGCCGACGGCGCATATCAGCGCGCGAACGAGGTTATCGGCGTCAACGCCCAGCGTATCGAGGAATACCGCCGCTTCGCCGAACGTGACGGCCGTGAAATCGCCGACACGCGCCGCCAGCTCGAAGATATCAAGATGCAGACCGAGTCGCTCGCCCAGAAGACGAGGCTTTTAGGCGATTCGCTCGCCGCCGCGAAGGAGGCGCTCGACGAGGCGGAAACGATTTTTACGGAATCCCAGCGCAAGATCGACACTCTCAGATTGAGCGTCCAGACGGCTCGTACCGAGTCCGTCCAGTGCGATCGCCGCGCGACCCAAATACGCGACGAAATCGCCCAATTGGAGGCGGCCTCGCGCGAGGCGATAATGCGCAACGAGCGCCTTAAGGCTGATGAGGCCAATTTGAAGGTTTCGTTCGAGAGGTCTTCGGCGGTTTTGTCTGACGTGCGCTCCAGGGCCGACGCAGCGCGTCAGGTCGAGGCCAATCAGCTTGAGCGCCACGAGAACGCCAAGAACGCGCTTGAGACTCTGCGCAACGAGATTCAGGACGCCCGCGATCATCTCGGCGAAATGCAGGCCGAAGCCG
>JAGCJE010000139.1 GCA_017648225.1 Kiritimatiellia bacterium
ATCGTTTCGAGAACTAAAGAGATTGAAATACTCGAAAAACGCCTTCAGGTATTTCGTGATATAAAAACGCCTAATGCCGAACTCGAAAACAATCTTTCACTTAAAAAGTCCGAATTGAACGCCCTTCTTATGGGATATACCGCGAATAACGGAACAATCGAAGTAAAGGCGCCTAAGTCTGGTCTTGTTGAAGAGCTCCTGGAACTTAATGGAACATGGCTTGAAACGGGAAGCGCTGTATTGAAATTAACCGACACGCGCAACATCAGATTTAAGGGCCTCATTCCAGCAGATGAAGCAGCCCGATTAAAAGATTTGATGCCGGCCAACGTTAAAGGAATGAACGGCTCTGTTCGCCTTGGCATTGGCGGCGAAAACGGACTCGTGCCTACTTATGTTGTTTTCGAAAACGCGCCTGACGCGATTATCGGCGCTCGCGATACTGCAACCGTGATTATGGGAGGGAACGGTAAAATTGAAACGGCAGTACCCGACTCGGCAATTGTTGAAATCAATCTCGTTAAGCACGTCTTCGTACGCGATAACCACAACAAGAACCGTTTTATCGCCCTTAGCGTAACGACAGGCGAAAAATCAGGCGGCTGGACAAGCGTAACGGGAATCCCCGAAGGACATATTGAAGTCGTCTCCAAAGGCGCGTACCAGCTGAAACTCGCGTCCTCATCTTCGGGTAAAAGCGCAGCGGGCCACTTCCACGCCGACGGGACCTTCCACGAGGGCGACCACTAAAGCGGGAAAATCACACAAATAAGACCGTCGCCAAACCAGCCAACAGGCAGTAAGGGCCGAAAATCCAAAACCATCGGCCCTTTAACGCTTTAACGAGAATCTTCAGCGAGAAATACCCGACGACGGCCGCTATAGCCATTCCTATAAGAAGCATAAACCAAGATACTTGCGAAGCCGCCTCTTCGGGCGTTTCTTTAAACGATTTCAGGAGCTCGATAACAAGCGCACCCACGATAAGAGGCGCCGACATCAAAAATGAAAACTCAGCCGCCTTCTCAGGTTCAACACCTCCGGCCCGTGCGCTGGCGAGAGTCATTCCGCTGCGCGAGACGCCAGGAAGGAGCGCAACCGCCTGTCCTAAGCCCATTAATACAGCCCTAAAAAATCCGACATCTTTTCTGCCGCGAGGGAGATAACGGGTCCCGATCAGCATTGCCCCCGTGAACATAAGAAGCGCTCCAACCATTTTCGCATTCTCGAAAAAAGCTTTGATGTTTTCCTCAAAAAGGAAATAAATCAAAACGGCCGGAGCCGTGCTTAGAAAAATTTTCAACACGAAAGACCAGGCATCACGCCGCTCAGCAACAGTCGCCCGAGGTGAAAAACACTGTAAAAAAAGTCTACAGATCGTTTTTCTGTAAAATACAAAAATTGATATAAGAGTTCCCGCGTGCAGGCAGACGTCAAGTCTTACGCCATCAATATTAATTCCTAAAAAATGCTGACTTATTACCAAATGTCCAGAACTGGAAATCGGAAGAAACTCGGCAACGCCTTGAAGAAACGCCAAAAATGCAATTTTCAACATGAAAAATAAAGTCTCTCAAAATCAGAAATTCACGTCGGCGAACAAGACCTTGCAAAGGAACAAAAGAAACGGCACAAAAAAGATGATCATAAAGAGACAAAATTTTGCTCCGAAACCGACTTTGGCTGAAGCATCAAAACTGCATGCGCATTCGTGAACGTCGTTTTCGGGAACCGCCACGCCAAAACAGTCTGTAACGACTTCGCGCGAATATTGCGCATAAAGCGGGGAGACCCTAAAAGATCCGTCTATATTTCGCGCCAACGGGCTATAAGCATTTCTGAGCAACCTCTGAAGCTTGTTTTCAAGCATATAATCATCGGGTACGGAAATAGCCAGGCCGTCAACCGCAGCGGCGTTAACAATACGGACTCGGGCAAACACAGAATTCGAGCTTCTCAACTCCCATTCGCAATGAACGCACTCCGCGGGAGAAATAGGGCAAACACCGCTAGTCGCAATCTCAGAGCGGACTCTCATAAAAAGGCGCTCTGTATCAAATCCAACTGCCATAAGCGAAATCAAAGATGCCCCAGAACTGAGCGACGACATAAGAACCGCTATGAACTGAGGCGCGTTGGATCCGCTTATTTGGATTGTGGGAATTTGATTCATACTTATATTATATCATAATAAACGGCGCGTGTGGTATAGTATCAAGCGAAAAGACATCAATAAGTTCGTGAAGCGATGCTTTTTTACCGTCACCCCAGCCGCAGGAGGCCGCAAGCCGTCCTATAACGGCCTCAGGCTCGACACCAGTGGCGCGATACGACGCAACCCGCGTATCTCCATGACGTTTGGCGAGCCGTCTGCCGTCAGAACCGACAACAAGCGGCACGTGGCAGTATTTCGGGATTTTCACACAGTGTGAAGTCTTCGATTCAGCCCATGAAAGCAGTTTTTCCGCTATCAGAATCTGAGCGGGGGTCGCAGGAATGAGATCGTCGCCCCTGACCACTTCCGTAACTCCTGAAAGTAGATCGTCGACAACTACGGCTAAAGTGTATCCCGCTCCGCCCTCGTCACGGGCGATCGGAAAATCCCCAAGTACGGATGAAACATTCTGCGAATAATCCCCGGCGAAAACATCTGTAAAAGAGACTACAGTTCCCTCGTCTACACGATAACGCCAGCACGGCAAGCGCCCTTCGCCGCAGAACTCCGCCGCCTCCCGCCATGAAGAGAATCTCCCGCGGCATAGTCCCGGATAATGAAGCTGCTCGCCCGCGTGGGGCGCCGACTGCGCATTTTCGACGTCACGCCTCGTACAGACGCACGGATACGCGGGCAGAAGAGACAAAGCTTCGCAATATAGATCCTTGCGCTCGCTCTGAACGTATTCTTCATCCCAGTCAAATCCGAGCCATTTAAGGTCTTCGACGGCTTCGCGCGCGGCTCCCGGCTTGTCGCGGGGATGATCGAGATCCTCAATGCGCAAAATCACCTTTCCGCCGAGCGATCTCGCCCGGAGATAAGCTATCATGAAAGTCCGGACGTTGCCTAAATGCAAAGCTCCCGTCGGACTCGGCGCGAGCCTTCCTACATAGCCTGCCAAAACTTTTTCCATTCCGCGATGAACCGCTTGAAGTTTTCCGTGGAACCGAACGCGTCTAAAGTCGCCTTGCGCATGTCACGGTTCTTCAGAAGAGAATTCATGTAATCGCGTTTGAGATTTTTAAACGGTTCACGCGCGATTTCAGGCGCACCCTTCTCGATGAAGTACGACACGGAGAGCGCAAGACGATATTTCAAACGGCGCTCCATGTCCGTTCCGGCGTAGAACTCGTCGTAATCCATCATGAAGATGGCGGGAAGATTCGTGTCTGCCATCGCAACGAGATCGCACGGATCTACAAATGAAGGTCCGTCGGGTCCTTCCTCGAAATATTGCGCGTAACCTTCATTAAACCAGGGAGAGGCGGGTATCATCGAAGAGGCGTACGCGAGATACTGATGAAACGCCTCATGGCGGATAGTTTTCAGAAGCTTCGCAGCGCCCTCGTCTGGGAGATACGCGACAAGCTCGCGTCTCTTAGAACTCCAATAAGCCGCGCTCCACTCCATCCCTTCGACGTCGTTTACCTCAAGGGCGTCGAGATATTCGCCGCGCGTCCTGAAGATTCTGGCGACAGCCAACACATTGCTGCCGTCTATCGGAGAAGGAACAGTCTCGGCGTATTTAGCGCGCATAAGACCGAGTTCGTTGGTCAGCGTCGATACGAAGGAACTGTCCTTTTTAAGATTGTCGAGGATTGTAAATTCCTTGGCGTCCGTCACGTTCCAGGAAGGATAATTCGTCACGCTAAACGCGGCATCGCGTCTGAGCAATTCCTTCTCGCTCAGAACGACACGCTTTTTACGATTCTTTTTCGGAGGCGCGACCACCTTGCGCTCGCTTCTCATATCCCGCTTGACGATTTCATCCCATTCACCGAGAAATTTCTCTTCGAAATTTTCGAGCGCCGCCTCAAAATCGTCTTCGGGAAGAATATCCCATACCGCCAGATACCAATAAGGATTTTCCTCGGGAAGAAAAGCCGCCACGACGGACGTCGTGTTCGTTCCGTGGAAATAAAGAACCTCCTTAAAACCCCTTATCGGCATACGCGGCGAATGAGGCTTCTCGGGAAGAAGGAACGGCGAAAGCTTTGATATCGCCAGGTCCCGTACGCCAAACTCTTTTTTATCGGGCGTAACCGTTTCGGAAGCATATTTAGAACGAGTCAGGGACGAGGTCTTTTCGGGCGGAACCTCGTGAAGACGCGCAACCGTGAAAAGGCGACCGGAATCGTCCAGCCAACGACCGAGAACGGCATGCGAAGTCCAGATGTCCAGCTCGTCGTAGCGGTCTTCCAGACGCATCTTCCCGGAAGTCTCCGTTACAAGATACGCCTCGGCGCGAGGCATATCAAGCGGCATGGCCTTCATGAAAAACAGCGACGCCAGAACAACCATATCAGAATCCGCCCATTATGAGGGAGCCGAAAGTGGAGATGGGCGTCGTATCGCGATAATTGTCGAGGACCTGGCGCACATCCCGCGTAAGGCCTTCTATCTCCTCGTGAACAGCCTTATCGTTGATAAGTTTGCCGAGTGTCCCCTCGCCCTTGTCGATCTTGACCGCGACCGAATTGAGGTTGGCAAGAAGGTTCGTCGCGGATGTCACGATCGCGCCCGTATCGAGAGACTCGCCCGCTTCCCTGAACGATTTGACGGCCGCGCTGAAATCTCCGTATATAGGATCATCCTTCGCCAGAAGTTTCCCCAGAAACCCTTCGGACCTCTCGAGTCTGCCCGATATTTCCGCAATGTTCGCGAGCGTTTTATCGAGATTGTCATGAACCGAATCATCTGTCATAAGCTTGCCGATCGTGCCTCGCCCCTGGCGAAGATCTGTCGTAATGGCGGCGAGATTCGTCGCAGTCGTCTCTACACCGTCCCAGAGAGTCGTATCCGACGAAAGCATTTTACCGACGGTACCCTCCCCGCGCTCGAGTCTCCCCGCCACAACCTTTACGGATTCGGAGGCGGCGGCCAGATTCGTCACGATCGTCTTAAGCTCCTCTCCCCCGGTAATCGCGTTCACGTTCTTCGCGATACTGGAAATGTCGCGCATCCAATCGGTGGGGGTTTCACCTTTGAACGCGGTGGAAGCAAGATCGAGTTTCTCGCCTTTACCTTCCTCCAGGAGCAGATAGTTGCCGCCCAGCATCGAAAGATTGCACACGGAAATGCGATAGCCGTCACGCAAAACGACATCCTTGTCGATCTCCATCACAACGGTAAGATCGTTCTCGCCAAGCACTATCTTTTCGACCTTACCGACCTTTGTGCCGCGGTACATCACATTATCCTGCTCTTTAAGCCCGCCTACATCCGTAAACGTGACCCGCGCCTCGACCATGCTCCTGCCGCCGAAAACATCGACACCCGATACCACGATCGTAAAATACACCAGAAGCGCCAATACCGCCAGCATGAAAACGCCGACAATCGCTTCCGAAAAAGAATCTTTGCGTTTTGAACTCATATCGTTGTTCCTTTCGTTGCCGCGATGTACTCCATCGCATACGGATCGGTCGAGTCAAGAAACTCCCGAGGTGTACCGAAAAACGCGACGCGCGCGTTGCGCAGCAGAAGAAGCCTGTCCGCTATGGACATCGCGCCCGCGAGATCGTGAGTCACGACGACAGAGGTTACGCCGCGCTCTTTGTTGAATTTTTTAATGAGCCGGTGAATCATTACGGAAGTAACCGGATCAAGCCCGCTCGTAGGTTCGTCATAAAGAACAATCTCGGCCTGACGCACCATCGCACGCGCAAGCGCGGCGCGTTTCTGCATCCCCCCAGATATCTCGGAAGGATATTTATCAGCCGCTCCCGAAAGCTCCACCGCTTCGAGTGCCTCGGCAACCTTCTCGTCGATTTCGTCGTCCGTCAGCGAGGTGCACTCCTTCAGCGGAAGCGCGACATTCTCGGCAACCGTCTTCCAGGCAAGAAGCGCACCGCTCTGAAACAGATACGCCATGCGCGAACGGATTTTAAAAAGCTCATCGTCGCCGCAGGCGGCGACGTCGACGCCGTCGACGACGACTTCACCCGACGTGGGAGACAGAAGCCGCACGATATGCTTAAGCGTTACGGACTTGCCGACGCCGGACGGACCGATAACGCAGAAGATCTCGCCCTTCTCGACGGAGAACGACACGTCGTCCAAAATGGGAGAGCCGGAGAATCTCTTGACGACATTTTTAAATTCTATCAACGCCATAAGTCACACCTCCGTCATCTGTAGCATAAACGCGTGACCATATAACCGAACATGAGAATCAGCAGAAAGTTTATGATGACGCTGCGCTGCGTCGCCTTTCCGACTCCCGTCGCGCCGTGCGTCGCGCCGAACCCCTGCGCCACGGAAACGGTTCCGATAACCAATCCGAAAATAAGCGCCTTCAAAAGGCCGACATAAAGGTCTTTCAGGTCCACGATTCCCATCGCGCTCGCAATATACTGCTCAAAATCGACCCCGAGCTGGGTAACGCCGACGAGCCCGCCGCCCATGACGCCCGTTATGCAGCAGAAAAAACCGAGCAGCGGAGCCATCAGAACAAGCGCGAGAATGCGCGGCGCCGAAAGAAACCTCACGGGTGAAATCGACATTATCTCAAGAGCGGCGATCTCGTCGTTAACCTTCATCGTGCCGAGTTCGGCAGCGATGGAAGAGCCCACACATGCCGCCAGACAAAGCGCACAGCTAAAAGGCGCCATCTCGCGGATAAGCGATATCATCACCGCGGATCCGAGAAACGATTCTTGGTTGAAGCGTATGAGTTCAAGCCCCACCTGCAAGGCGAGAATCATTCCGATGAAAAGAGAAACGACCGCTATGACGGGGAGTGTACGGATTCCCGTCACGTAAAGCTGATGCATCAGCTCCGTACGCGACGTGCGGCGGACGACGACCGACGGAAACGCCGCGACGGACGAAATCAATATGCGCGCCGACCAGCCCAGAGAAGAAAGCGATGTCAACAAACAACGAACGACGCTCGCGATCCTTGACCGCGGAGCGTCGTCCCACATCGGCTCTCTGATTACCGTCATTTCGCCTTTTCAGGCTGCGGAGCGGGATTCCCACCCGCCGGCGCCGTTTTTTGAACCACGGGAACCTCCTCGGCTTTCACCGTCTCAACTGGAGGAAGGGGAGTTTCGCGCTTTTCCCAGCCGTTGACGGCTTCAATCGTCTTTTCGATCCGCATTACTGCTAAAGCGTCCTTCTCGTAATCCTTCTTGAGAGCTTCCAGCTTTTCAATCTTGTTG
>JAGCJE010000140.1 GCA_017648225.1 Kiritimatiellia bacterium
GCGGTCCTGACGGATCAGGTGTCAAAAGCCGACGTCAAAACCTTGGCCCCCTACATCTCCCGCGGGCTTAAGGTGGTTGTGGTCGCAGATACCGAAGATAAGCGTGCGGCCGCGAAGAAGCTCCTGCCCGAAGCCGTCGCCGTAGATTCATACGCGAAGGTTGTGGATGCGCTCCTCGGAGGATCAAATGAATAAACATCTGACATTCGGAATTGCCGCCGCATTGACGGCGTTTTCTCTTACGGCCGCGGAATCCCCGTCGCGGTTCGAGGAGAAGATAGGCTCTCTCATCAAGGAGAACAGGACGGCCGGCATGGCGGTCGTTGTGGTCAAGGGCGGAAAGGTCATCTACGAAAAAGCGTTCGGCTGCCGCGACAAGGATACGCGCGAAGCGCTTGAGATCGACGACATCTTTCGCATCGCCTCGATCTCGAAGTCTTTTTCGGCGATGTCGATAATGCAGCTTGTGGAGGCCGGCAAGATCTCGCTCGACGACGACGTGAACAAAATACTCGGCATGGACATCCGCAATCCGCGCTATCCCGATACGCCCGTCACGATAAGGATGCTTTTGTCGCACACTTCAAGCATGAAGGACGGCGGCCATCATCGCGATCTTACGTATGTGGACAAGACGAAGACGGACATTGCCGTCATCCGCGAAAAGGCGTGGCTCGATTATGCGCCCGGCAAAGGCTACAAGTACTGCAACAGGGCGTACAACATCATGGGCAACGTCATCGAAACGGTCTCGGGCGAGCGGTTTGACGAATACATCCTCAACCATATCCTCAAGCCCATCGGAGCGAAAAACGCGGGCTTCAATCTCGATACGCTCGACCGTACGAAGGAGGTCAAGCTCTACGGCTACAGCAAGAAGCGCGATGAGCTATACCCCGGCGGCGGCTATTTGCGCATAAATGAGCCGAAGGTCAAGGACGGTACGTACAAACTTGGCAAGGACGGCTGCTATTGGTCGCCTACCGGCGGCATGAAGATGTCCGCTCCCGATCTCGCCAAGTGGATGATGACGCTCCAGAGAGGCGGCGTAGCCCCGAACGGCAGCCGCATCGTTTCCGAAGCGGGGTGCAAGGCAATGATGACGCCTGCAGTAACGGTGGATCCCGCCGTGGAATACTGCTTCGGCATCCGCTTCGAAAAGCGGTTCTTTGAAGGCAAGCGGCTCATCGGGCATACCGGAGGCGCGCACGGGCTTTACAGCTGCATGTACTTCTGCCCCGAGGAGGATTGGGGCATCGTATGCATCTGCTCGAGCGGCGTGCCCGACAAGGTCAACGGCATCCGCAAGTGTCTCTACACTATTCTGCACCTCCTCTACAGCGAACTCCTCAAATAAATCTTATGCGTACCGTCAAATTTGCTCTTCCTGCTGCGTTGATGATTGTCCTTCCGGCGTTTGCCGCGCCGGATTTTGGCGTTGCGCTGCCGCATCGTCCGTCTGACGGATATGCCGACGTGAGGCGCGCGAACATTTTTGGGGCGCAGAAGCGCATCGAGGAAGGGCGCTCCTTTATCGCGAAGTTGCGCGCCTTGCCCGCTGAGAACAGGAATCTCGAGGAGCGGCAGTCTGTTGATATGGCGGAGTATGCGTTTCTGCGCCATGATACCGGCGCGAACAAGGCCCGCTGCATCGAGTGCCTGAAGGCCGTATACGATTCATGCCCCACCTCATTCTGGGGTTGGGCGGCCTTCAGCTTTCTCAAGGAATATGGCGAGGATGTCCTCGAACCGCGCAAGGATCCGTTAAGGGGGCTCGGCCCGTTCGGTGACGGGGTCGTGAATCTCGAGCCCAGGATGCTTGAAAAGGCGGCCGCCCCTGACAGGAATCTCTCTTCCGCCCTGGAGCGCATCATGGCGGCCACCAACGATGTGCAGATTGCCGATCTGTCGGGGCTGAAGCCCGGTTCGCCGGTCAGGCGCGCGATTCTGCGCAAGCGGCTCGTCGAGATATGCGGCGCGGACAAGATAGGCGAGGTCCTTTCCGCCGAAGGCGGCGCGGCGCTTTTCGCGAGGCTCTGGAAGGACGATGCCGTGCTGGAGGACTTTCTGCTTTCGGGGCCCGTTTTCTCCGGGCCGAAGGCGCTTGAGGTTTTGATGACGCTTTTTCTCAACGATAGCTCCGAGCAGTGGTCCAAAACGGAAATCGGGCGGCGCGTGACAGTGGCGGTCGCGCTCAACGCGAAGGCGGGAGACGATCTTGCCGCCACAGTGCGACACTGGGCGGCCTTCAGACGCATCGCCGAGGTTGACGGTTTTCTCAAGGAGGCCGCATCCAACGATTGCCGCGAATGGCGTTTTGTGGTGACGCGTCCGAGAGATTCGGCGGAAACGCTTTACCTCAATTCGCGGCGCCATTTTCCCACGAGGAATTTCTACCGCCTCATCAACAATGTTCCGTACCGCAGGACCAACTGTTTCGGAGCAAGCAAGTTCAGGAGGTTTAGCAAGCACATGAAGGCCTGGGAGGGATACATGAGGCCATGGGAGGCCTCTGGACTATCGCGCCTCTATCTCCGCTCTCGCATCGGTGGCGTATGCGTGGAGCAGTCGAAATGGGCGGCGTATGCGGCAAATTCCCAGGGGCTCATGGCCGTGACGGGCGGACAGCCCGGGCGAAGGGCCACCAAGTTCCGCCCCAAAGCGCCTCCGCACTTGAGCTGGGTGCTGCGCGGCGCGAACGGCAACTGGCGCGTATTGAACAACATAAGGCCATATACGCACAGCGTGTTCTCGATCTGGGGGAGCGATTTCCAGCATCTTCTTTCCGTTGAGCGCGCGTTTGCCGACCGCGAGGCGCACGACGAGTCCGAGCTTCTGCTTTTTGCGGGGCGCACAAGGGAGGCGGCCATGCGCTGCCCCTACAATTACACGGCATGGCGTGCATACGCGGACGGCTTCCGGAAGGGTGACGCTTCGATCGCCCAATGGCAGCGCTATCTGGCGGAGCTTCTGGAGCTCCAGCCGGAGGGGCGTCAGGTCACGTGGGATTTTGCGCACGAGGCGCTTGATGCGATGGCGAAGAAGGGTATGGCCAAGAATGAGCTGGCCAAGGAGACGGCGAAGGTGTTTATGGCCCTTCCTCAGCCGAAGGTGCGCGTTGCCGAGGAGATGAATTTCAGAAAAAAAGCGCTCATGCGCGCTTTGCGGCATTTCAAGGACCATCCCGAGCTGGAGGACAAGCTTCTGGGCGTTGCGTTCGAGGCCAACAAGGAAAGCCCCGCCTATCTGCCGCAGATATTCGGCCATGTGCTGGCGCGTCTCGGTAAGGACAAGGAGCGCCTCGGGAGATTCTTTTCCGTCATAGCGTCCATCGGCAGGAGCGCCGAGGCTGATGCGCCCGGGACCGTAGATTGGCGGAGAATATTCACCATGGCGGATTTCAGCTCGGACAGGGAAGCATTTCGCATGATGGCCAATTTCAGGGATGAGAGCGATCCGCCCGCAGGTGCGGCGAAGGTCCCCCTGAACGATTACGGCGCGGCGCTCGCGTCGGACGATGCGCTTGTGGTCGTCTCGTCGCGCGGCAAGGGCGATACGCCGGAGGATCATCCGAGGGTTACGGACGCTACGCCCTACGATCTCAAACGCAAGGGGCTTTTGACCACAAAGGCGCAGAAGGCGCCGTGGGTGACGGTTGAGCTTGCCGGTCTTGTGAAACTCTCGGGCATCACCGTGGACGGCGCTGGGAAGGGCATGACGATTTGGATTTCCGACGACGGCGAGCAGTGGAGCAAGATCGCCGAATGCGGCAAGGACAATTCCGCCTGGCGCGTGGATCTCCGCAAGGACGCTCCTTCCGGCAAGCTCGTCAAGCTCGGCTACGAGCCGGGCGAAAAGAGGAAGGTTCTTGCGATCAGAAAGATCCTCGTCTACGGCAACA
>JAGCJE010000141.1 GCA_017648225.1 Kiritimatiellia bacterium
ATGATGGCGCTGCGGTCAACACCGAGATCCTTGAGGAACGCGGCCATGAGCTTCGTCTTGGGCGCCTCAAACTTGAACTCGTCGACGACGATAACGTCGCCGGCGGCGAACTTCTCGGAGAATGCACGCGCGAAAGCGAGCTTCCAAACCTTCTTGTTGAGCTTCTGCTCGAAGCTGCGGGGCTTGGGACCGTGGGCTACGCCACCGCCGCGCCAAACAGGCGACTGACGGAAACCGGCGCGAGCATTACCCGTACCCTTCTGCTTCCAAGGCTTCTTGTTGGAGCCGGCGACTTCGCCCTTACCCTTCGTGCAAGCGGTGCCTGCGCGCATGGCGTTGCGAATGGCGGTAACGGCGTCCTTGACGGCCTGAGCGCCCTTATCGAGGGTCAACTGAGCCTGATCGACGGTTACATCGATTTTCTTCATAATTACTTAGCCCCCTTCTTCGCCTTGTCGGCGAGCACCTTGTTCTTGAGAGCCTTGCGGACGATAACGATGCCGTTTCTGCAGCCGGGGATCGAACCCTTGACGAGAAGAGCATTGTCTTCGGGACGGATCGCAACGACTTCGAGGTTGCGAGCCTTGCGGTTGACATCGCCCATGTGGCCAGGCATCTTCTTGCCCTTTTCAATCCAACCGGGGAGGTCACGCGCTGCAAGACCACCGGTACGGCGCTTGGAGTGTCCGCCGTGGGTCATGTTACCGCCGGCGAAACCGTAGCGCTTAATGACGCCCGCGAAACCGCGGCCCTTGGTAACGCCCGTAACGTCGACGTACTTGACGCCTTCGAAATTGGCGACCGTGATGGCCTTGCCGACTTCGACCGTCTCGCCCTCGTCGAGAGCAAATTCCTTGAGCATGCGCATCGTCTCGACGCCAGCCTTTTCGAAGTGCTTCTGCTGGGCCTTGGCGAGGCGCTTAGCCTTCTGAGGACCAAAACCGAGCTGAGCGGCCTCGTAGCCGTCCTTCTCGAGAGTCTTGAGCTGAACAACCGGGCAGGGACCGACTTCAATGACGGTTACGCATGTGCGCTTACCATCAGCGTCGTAAACCTGGGTCATACCAATCTTCTTACCGATCAAACCTTCCATGACACCCTCCTCAGACCTTGATGGTGATGTCGACGCCAGCGGGAAGATTGAGCTTCTTGAGCTCATCGATCGTCTGGGCGGTCGGGTTGACGATGTCGAGAAGGCGCTTATGCGTGCGCATCTCGAACTGATCCATGGACTTCTTGTCGACGTTCGGTGAACGGTTCACCGTGAAACGCTCGACGCGGGTCGGCAGCGGGATAGGACCCACTACCTGCGCACCCGTGCCCCTAGCCGTGTCGATGATACCACCGACGGCCTGATCGAGCACACGATGATCGTATGCCTGGAGGCGGATGCGGACTCTTTGCTGCTGCATTTTCCTTTTTCCTTTTTTTAGTTTCGGCCCTCGACTTTTAGGTCTTAAGCCCCTTCGTTGACTGTGCCTCGACGGTCGCGATATCCGCGCGCATGAACTCATTCATGTTGGCGCGGGAGGCCCGTTGGGCGCCTCGCTCGCGACTGGGTTTCAGCCCAGTAATC
>JAGCJE010000016.1 GCA_017648225.1 Kiritimatiellia bacterium
GCCCGCGGTGAGGAACGCAACCTTCTTTACTTCTTTAGCCACTTTATTTCTCTCTTTCTTTTATTGTTTCAGATTGTTGTAAATTCTCAGGCCTTGATTTTCTTAAGGACGTTGACCATCTCGATCGCGGCCTGCATAACCGAAAAGCCCTTGTTGCCCTGCTTCGTACCGCAACGCTCGACCGCCTGCTCGAGGTTTTCTGCGGAAACGACGCCGTCGAGAACAGGAACACCAGTCTTAAGGGAAATCTTGCTGAACGCCTCGGCTGTAGCGGTATTGATAAGCTGAGCGTGGGTAGTCGCGCCCTGGACGACGGCGCCAAGACAGACGACCGCATCTACACCGCTTCTGGCGAGTTTATCAGCCACAATCGGAATTTCATACGCGCCAGGAACGCGCACCAAAGTCAAATTCGACTCCTTGCCGCCCATGCGGACAAAGGCATCGACCGCGCCCTTCACGAGCTGCTCGGTCAGGAAACTGTTGAAGCGACTGACGACAAGAGCGATTTTGCTCCCGCCTGCAATCAAATCTCCTGTGATTTCTTTCATTTGAAGTCCTTTTGTTATTTACCGTAAATTGATGATATTTTATCAAATACGTTGTTTGTTGTCAAAACTGCCAACCTTTGAACGATCAACGGTCAAGTCCGTTGATCAGCCATGTCGCGATCTCGCCCGCCAACAAAAGCGATTCACGCGAAATTTTGTCTATCGTATCTTTTGAAGTGTGCCAATAATCATTCAGCCCCGGCCTTGAACCGTAATCGAAATCAATAAGATCCACAGCCTTAAAGCCCGCCTCGAGAAAAGGAACATGATCGTCGATAACCATATCGTCAACGGCGACAATCTTATCGGCGAGATTTTTCCGTTTTGCGATTTTTAAAATCCCGTCCCTGAAGCCTTGATGGGAATTCTCCGGAATCGTAATTTTAAGATCCTTGTCGCCCAACATGTCAAAACATACCACGGCACGTACTTTAACGCCGGAATCCCTCAACTTTTTCGCCGCGTGCCTAGACCCCCATAATCCGTCGTTTTCGGCATAATCATTAAAACACTCCTCTCCGTCCGTCCATAACAGAAGGACGTTTATTTTCTCTGGATTCTGTTTAGCGAGTTTTCCCGCTAAAGCAATCAGGAGACCCGTTGTCGAGGCGCCGTCGTTCGCACCGGGGCAAGCAACTCCCTTTTTAGTGTCAAAATGGGAGACAAAGACAATCCACTCATTGTTGGTATTAGAGACGAACGCGCTTTCGACGTTGACGAAATAACGTTCTCCTGCAGGAGTGTCGGCCTTAAAAAAATCAAGTTCAGCTTTAGCCCCTGAAGCTTTAAGCCTGTCATAAATAAAATCAGCCGCGCGACGGGAACTCAATGTTCCGGAATCGCGCGGAGTATGTTTTTTAACGAGTTCAGACGCGGTGTCGTAAGCGATATCAGCATCCGCCGGGGCGAAGAGAAGCGTCGCGGCCAACAGAAACGAGGTCATATCACTCAACCTCGACACCGATCATGCGCAACACCCTGTCCAGCTCGTCGTTGTCGAAAAAGTCAATCTCAAGAAGCCCCTTCACGTGTTTGCCGTTGGCGTGGGTAACGCCGCTTGTCAATCGAACGGCGCAACCGAGATGCTTTTTAAGTTTGTCGACCAATGATCTTACATAGCCGTCGGGCAGATCGGGTGTGCCGCGCTGCTTTTCGACCACCGGCGCATGAAGACGCGCAACACGCTTCTCGAGCGCTCTGACCGTCAGCTGATCGTTGACGCAATCGCGAGCAAGAAGAACGCGCTCCTTCTCGTCGTCGATCGAAAGAAGAACCTTTGCGTGGCCTACCGAGAGGAGTTTCTTCTGAAGAAGCTCCTTA
>JAGCJE010000017.1 GCA_017648225.1 Kiritimatiellia bacterium
CCGTTGAAGAAAACCGTCACAGAACCCGGGTGGAGAAGTTTATCGCCGTTCCATACAGGCTGATGGAAAACAATATCATAAACCTGCCATTCACCCGCCGGGCGCGCGGGGTTTACAAGCGGCGGATTTTCAGCGTAAACCGATCCGGCCTGGCCGTCGGGATAATTCTTAACCGATCCGTCCTCCTTCGACGTATGATATGACTCAAGGACCTGAATCTCGTAATTATCCATCAGAAAGACGCCTGAGTTGCCGCGCATCTGAGGGCCTATGTCGGTAAAGAGCTGCTTCGGATCGTGACGGTATTCGATATGGAGCTGACAATCGCCGAACTCCTGGCGAGTGTAAATCGCACCGCCGTTTTTCCAGTTCGGCACGGTATAAAAGTACCCTTCTTCAGAATACGCCCATTTTGACGGAGCGCCGTCCTTGTCGCGCCAATTGCGCTTGAACGACTCTAAACTACCGTCGAACAATACGACGGCATCCGAAGGCGCTCCGCCTATCGTCTTGGCGGGCGTAACGCGCGTCGGCAAAGGACGGTTCCAATCGTGCACCGCCCATGCATGCTTCTCGTCAGGCGTATCGCCGTACAGTTTAGCCGAGGCGACTGATGGTATGATTGAAAGAGCGGCAAACACGAGGGCAATTTTTTTCATATTGTATTTCCTTATTTTCAGACATTATACCAAAAATCCATCCCTTGACCAAACTCCGGGAATTCCTCAAATGCAATGGATATTGCAGCCATCCCGATCTATAACTGGTCACCGTAACATGAGCGTAGAAATTCAAGCGCGGACCGAAAAAACGATTCTGGCGTAGATGCCCCGCTCGTAATCCCAAGACGATCGACTCCGCTGAAATCAATCGCCTTTATTTCATCAATGCTGCCGGCCCTAAACGATCTGCATCTTGCGACTTCCGACAGCCTGCGGGTATTGGAAGAATTGGCGCTGCCCAGAACCAGTAACGCGTCGCCGTCAAACGCTTTTACGACATCCTGACGCTCCTTAGTCGCATAGCAGACTTCCGCGACGCTTTCAATCTCGAATCGATTTGACAGGCGCGCTGCAATCTCAGCGACATCATCGGCATTCATTGTCGTCTGACTTACTACTCCGACTTTTCTGAAATCTCCGTCGGGAAACGTCAGGCGGTCGGCATCTTCGGGTGTGGATATGACAATCGCGTCCGGAGCCTCGCCCATAATCCCTTTTACTTCGGCGTGTGAAGGCTTGCCGATAACAACGACCTGTAATCCGTCGGCATGAAAATCCGCAGCCGCCTTGTGAACGCGCGCAACGAACGGACATGTCGCGTCCTCAATCTTTAGACCCTTCGCTTCAGCCTCGCGTCGAACTGCGGGACTTACTCCATGCGCTGAAAAAAGCACGGTCGCGCCTTCTGGAACTTCGCTTAAATCTTCGACGAAAACAAAACCGCGATCTTTCAGTTCGGAAACGACTATCTCATTGTGGACGATTTCGTGAAGACAATAAACACGCTCGCCGCTTATCGCTAAACGACGAGCTTTCTCTAGCGCCGATTTTACTCCGGCACAGAAACCGTGAGGATTTAAGATCTCAAGCTTCACCTTTTTTGGCTCGCTCCCAAAGCTCGTCCATTTCCTCCAGCGTCATTTCCTTCAAATCACGTCCCGCCTCCTTAGCGCCTGCTTCTACGCAACGGAAACGTCGCGAGAATTTAGCGCTCGAAAGCTCAAGCGCGCTTTCGGCATCTACGCCGAGGTGCCTGGCGAGATTGCAAACCGCGAAAAGAAGATCGCCCAATTCCTCCTTAACCGGATCGGACTCGTCGGGCTTTTTGCTCGCGCGGACGCAGACTTCGGCCTTAAGCTCATCGAGCTCTTCTGAAATCTTTTCCATCGGTCCCGCGGCATCCTTCCAGTCAAAGCCGACGCGGGAAGCTTTCTCCTGAGTGCGCTGAGCCTTCAACAAGGCCGGCAGCGCGGCAGGGACTCCGTCGAGCGCGCTGTGACGGGACTCCTTCTTGTGCTCAAGCTGCTTGATGCGCTCCCAGTTCCTGAGAACACTCGCGGAATCCTTCGCGTCAACATTTCCG
>JAGCJE010000018.1 GCA_017648225.1 Kiritimatiellia bacterium
AAAATTGCGCTCATCGGTGGCGGCATCCTTGCGGCCGTGCTTCTTTTGAGGAAGGCTTAAAAAATGCTTTTGACGCTCCCGTTTATTGCCGCCATTTTTTCGCTTGCTTCGGATAGTTCCGCGTATAACATTTACGCGGCCGTCCGGCGTTTCTACGGCAATAATGCAAACATGCCCGACAACAACACGGGCGTATTTTTCCAGGCGTCGGGGGCTGGTTTCGCTGGATGCACAAAAGGCATCCTAGTGAAGACTATCGAGGCATTGCAGAAAACGGCCGGATGGCTTGACGCTCCGGACAACGCGACAAGACAAAGTATTTTCGAATATGTTGCCCGTGAAATTGGGGTGGCTGGTAATTGTGACCCGTCGGGAATACTTAAGTTCTGCAATTGGTGCTATATTGCCGCGAAGGGTACGCCCGAAATATACAACTATTTCGCTACGGCTGGAAGCAAATACACGATTATAGACGATATCGTCGCCCGAGTATCTACGGGAGTTTCTGAAAATGTCGAGGCGGTAAAGGAAAATGTCGACTACTTGGTGACGCCAAGCTCTATGACTTATGCGCGAATAAATCCGGTTGTAAAATGGGCGATTCTTGGCACGGCGGCGTATATCATTATTAGGAAAATTTTTAAATAATCCATAAGGAGTACATCATGGCTAAAGTCGTGAAGAAGAAAAAGAAGGGAAGCAAGGCCCCGGCCGTTGCTACGAAGGTCAAGACGAAAACCCGCACCGTCGTGAAGACCATCAAGAAGGCGGGTAAAATCAACGTGACGAAGCGCGACATCGTTCTCTCCGTGGCTGGTGCTGGTGTTGGCTCCGTTGGCGGTGCTATCCTGGTGCAGAAGATGCCCGACGCCGTGCCGGACATCGCGAAGAACGCTATCGTGGCCGGGCTTGGCGGTTTCCTTGCTTACAAGGGCCTCAAGTCCAAGAATATGGCTTTTGTGGGCGTTGGCATGGGTGCCGCCGCCGCTGGTGCCGCTGGCCTCATCGGTAGCGTCATGACGAAGGTTTCCACCCCGGCCGTCAATGGCCCCTATTGCCTGGCCCGTCCGTACATGCAGACGCCGACCATGAACGGCCCGTTCGTTGACCTTAAGACCCGCGCCCAGGTCGTCAAGCCCTACGCAGACGAAGAAGCAGTTTAAACAAAAAAAACGAGGTAACACAATGAGCAATACTTTTGCCGCAAACGCTGGCGTGGCCGTCAATCCGCCCGCCCTTCAGTCCTTTGGCCCCGGTGGCCAGATTTACAACGCCGACCTCTTCGGCGGTTTCCCGCTCAAGACAAACAAGCGAGAAAACGCGCTTTTCCAGTTCCGCAAGGGTGACGGCGCGGTCGAGTTCTCCGAACTCATCACGAATCTTGAAGAAGCCGGGAAGATTGGCTCGACGATGGCCTTCATGGTGACCCATGTCGGTTTCCGCATTATCCCGACCAGCGCGGACGCTCTCCCGACCCCGGAAGACATCGCCGCGCTGAAGTTCCTCATGGACGCCGCCCAGGTCGAAATCTTCTACGGCTCTAACGGCACGAAGGTCGGCGAGTTCTCCGGCATGCACATGATGGCCCCGGTGGATTTTGTCGCGGGCGATGCTACCAACACTTGCGCCGTCGCAAATGCTGGCAACACGGGTAATAACTTTATCAAGTTGTCCGAGCCGATTCAAATCGAGCCTAACTTGCAGATTAAGGGCACCGTAAAGTTTGGCGCGGATATTCCGGCGGGTTTGCTCCCGTCCGGTTCCGACCCGGCAAAATATGCTTTTGTCGTGCATCTTTACGGCATCAAGCAGGTGGCCGCATAAACTAGCGCGTTTGTCCGTAAGAGGACGCCCCGGGCGTGGGGCGTCGCGCTGGCCCCACATGGCTAAAGCCCCGCGCCCCTTTTTTTTCTTTTTAAAGAGGTTTTAAAATGTCCGCTATTTCCGAAGGCATTAAACAAAAAGTGCTCGACATGAAGGAAGCCCAGCGTTACGAAAAACGCTACGATTTCACGCGCTCGGTTGTCGCTAAAAAAGACGAGGCGGGCACGCTATCCATACCTATGACCACGGAAGGCCCGTTCTACATGCTGGGCTACAATATCATGTTCACAAAGAACTCCAGCAAGACGACGGCGGGCGGAACGACAATAAACGCACCGTTCACCAAGTTGCGTTTTCGTGCGGAGTCCGATAATTGCGCGATGTCGAACGATTACGTTCCCGTGGAACTTATCGCGACGCCTGGCGCGGAAGATTCGAGCAGGTACGGCATGCGCGAGTTTAATCACCTTTTCGGAAAGGGTGACCGCCTCATGATTGACTTTGACCATCGCGAACCGGACGCCCTGGCGGGTGAAACTTACTCGCTGGAAGATGAAAAAATCGACATCGTGTTCACGGGCTATCTTTACCCCGACTTTGGCAACGTGTAAAGACGGGGGCGTATATGGTCAAAAGCCAAACGCAACGCCTGGCGGCGTTCTTGAGTGAACTCAAGGGCCCGCACGGCATCAAGTCACGCCAGGATCAAGAAGCATTTTTCGAACGCGCGAAGCGAGTCCGCACTAAAGACTACATTTTCCCGCTCGATATTCACCAGCCGAATTTCTCGACGGCATACGCCACGACTATGGCGGGCTGGTTCTTTATCTTGACGGGCGCGTCGGTTTATTTCGAGGATTTGGGCGCGATGCAGTTTCCGCGCATTGCGGTGACTTTTCCGTCGTTTGTTCCGTCTTCTCCTTTCGATGCAGGGGCGGACAAGTTCGACGCCGTTCCCGCTGGCCTGGTGTTTGGCCGCGAAGGCGTTCCGGGCCTTCATTTCGAGGAACAAAAAAACCTTTTTTACCCGCTGGGCGATGCATTCAACATCAAGGCTGAATCGTATCTAGACAACTATGTCGCCGATGCCCGGGGCTATCTTCTTTTGACGGGCGTCGAGATTGATTGGAAATAAGGGGCTACAAAATGGCACAAACTTTAAATTCTTTGTTTCCCTTCTCGCTTCTCCGTTCGGAAAAGGTGGACATTTGCCCCTCCGTGGTGGAGTTTGAGGCTCCAATAGTTGCGGGCGAGTACGTTTTCAGCGAGGCGACAACGCCCGCGAAGCCGTTCGGCGATTTGCCCCAGGGCCAGGCGGGCGTGATTGCTGGCGTCATGATTTCGGCAAATTGTACGCCCGAAGATTTCGCCGCCGCCGCGCAAAATATAAACTTGCAAGTTTTGCACGGGGGCAATAATACGCCTATAAATATGAAGGCGTTCCCGTTCTCGACATTCCAGGATGGCGAAAACTTTCAAGCCTCATGGAAAATCACCGCGTCAAATAATGACGCATATGACACGTTTAAAATCGCGGTGCGCGGGAAGGTTCGGCAAATTGCCAACATGAGCGAGAACGTTCTCCGGCTCAAAGTGGCGTTCAATTTCCTGCGGATGCCCGAGGCCATGCTGGGGTAATTTATGCGGCTCGAATTGGTACGTGACGCCCAGGTCGAAGGCTCTAAAGCGGTTCCCGGTCGGCTCTATGTCGACGGCGATTTTTTCGGCTACACGCTCGAAAATTCGGACTATATTGTCGCGCCTGGTTCGTGGCCCATATTTTCCCAAGTTTCCCCAAGTTTCGGGAAATCAAAAGTTTATATCGAGGTTCCCGGCCGTTCCGGTATAATGTTCCACGGCGGCAACGTTCCGGAGCAGACGCGCGGGTGCATCCTTATTGCATCCAGCAGACCGACGCCGGACACGATAAGCGGCGACAAATCGGACGCGCTCGCGGCAAGATTTGCGGCTGACGCTCCGGACGCGGACAAGTTTATCAAAATCACAAATCAACAAAAAATCAACACTGGCGGTGCGTTCTTGCTTCTTGCTGGAATTGTCGCCGCCGTTTACTATCTATCGCGAAAAAGATAGAAAAGGGGCTAATCTTATGGCACGAGTCAACAAAACCGAGGAAGAAATCATCGAAGGCGCGGGCGCACCGTTCGACGGGCGTGAAGAAGAAGGCGTTGGCGAGTTTGACGACTTTCGCGAGAAAATAGAAACATTGAGCCAGGACGCGGGCACGCACATGAAGGCCCGCATCTATCGCGTTGAAAAGCCGTCAAATAAAAAGGTTTATGTCGGCAACTATGAAGGCGGTTTCGTCTATGAGGAACATGTAGCCGAAAACTACGGCGGCGGCGCGTTTTGGATTTTCTACACATGGACAAACCCGAAGACCGGAAAAATGGAGCGTTCGTCTAGTTCTATGACTATTGCGGACGACATCGGACGACCGCGCGAAATCGCTCCGGCCGCGCCAAGCTCTCCGCTCAATAATTTTTTGAACAACATCACCGCCGACAAGGTGGCGGCGGCGGTGGCCATGATTGAGGGGATAAAGAAGATTTTTTCCCCGCAAATCGATTTCACGAAGATGTTCGAAATCATGGCGACGCCTCGATCGCCGAGCGTTTCGGATGCCGTCATGGTGAAGATGCTCGAAGGCATCCAGCAGAACAACGCGCCGAAGGGGCGGGCGTCGATTTCGGAACAACTCCAGGACTTGAGGAATTTAAAGGAATTGGCGGGCGAAATCGTCACGCCTAAAAGCGACAACGACAAAGGGGGCGACACTATGGACATGATTATTAAAATGGGCTTGCCGATGCTGGCAAACCTGGTAAAGACAAACGGCGGCAACATGAAGGCGGCGGGCGAATCGGTTCGCGGTAACGCCTACGTGGATGGCCTTATCGCCAATAATCCGGCCGTGGCCAAAGAATTTTTTAAAGCGGTGGCCGAGCAATACGGCGACATTGCGGCCAAGCAGTTGGCGGACGGCTACGGCTACGACATAAGCCGCGCCCAGGTCGAAGGCCCGGCCGAAGAAACTCCGGCCGAAGAAACTCCGGCGGAAGAAAAGGAAGGCTAGAAGATGGCACAAGCGAAGCAAATCCAGGGAAAATATTTTCTCCAGGCGAACATACCGACGGCGTACACGTTGACGGGTGCAGACCGCGCGGGCACAATGGGATTAAATGATATAACGGAATTGGTCGTCGAGTCCATCAACGCGCCCGGCGTATCAAACCGCGTATATTTTCCGGTCGAGCATATTGTGACCATTAAGCGCGTCCGCATCGTGGCGAATGGTGGCCCGGGAATCCAGGGAGGCGTGAATCATTACGCCGGACAATTTATTCTCTCTATGGCCCGCGACGACGGCGAGGGCAACGTGACCAAGTTCGACGAGTGCCCGGTCATTATTCCCAATTGGGGCGAATGGTACGACATCAACATGTCTTTGAAGCCGTTCAAGCGCACGGG
>JAGCJE010000142.1 GCA_017648225.1 Kiritimatiellia bacterium
GATCCGCGCTTTAACAAAGCACCGTCGCAGAAGGATGCTAAAGAGAGTGTTCAACTTATGGTTAGAGCCAAATCTCTGCCGCCCGGCGAAAAATATCGCGTGAGCATAACGCCTTGTGATAGCTTGGGCAATAAAGGAAGGACGATTTCAAGCGAATGGATTTTAAGGAAGAAAAAGATCGAAAAATCATGAAAAGAATAATCATAGCGCTTTTTTTTGCAGTTTCGTTTTTCTCGGTTTCAGAGGCGATGGTTGTCGCTAAGCGCGGCGAGGCGAGCGAAGTTAAAATAGTAATTCCTCAAAATCCGTCTAAGGTCGTAGAATATGCGGCCAAGGAATTTAAGACTTTTACAAAGCGCATGACGGGCGTCGATCTTGAGATTGTAAGCGATGCGCAAGAGAAGCCGCAAAAGGCCGTTTTAATCGGATTAAGTCGCCATTCGTCTAAAAAGCCTGAAGGTGTTGAAGATGCATTTCGCATTTTATCCTCCGGTGAAACGCTTGAGATTGTCGCCGACGGTCGCGGTGCACTCTATGGAGTATACGAAGTATTAGAGCGCTTCGGCGGATGCGAGTGGTTCGCGCCTTCTGTGGAGACTGTTCCGCAGCTTGATATCCTTGAAGTCCCCGACAGGACCGACATCACAGAGGTTCCGGCGTTCGAGCTGCGCGAAACAGACTGGCGTCATCTTATCAAAGATCACGCTTTCGCGGCGCGACTCAGGTTTAACGGCCAGTGGCATTCGAAGGCGTTGTTCGGCGGCTCTTCATTGAAGTTCGCCAAGGGTACGGGCTGGTGCCATACGTTTTGGAGAATAGTCCCCCCGAAGAAATATTTCGCCGAGCACCCGGAATGGTTCAGTCTTGTAAACGGAAAGCGCGTCGGTGAAAACGCCCAGATCTGCTGGTCTAATCCTGAAGTGACGGCTCATGTCATCGAAGAGGCGAAGAGGCTTCTTCGCGCTGATCCCGCCGCCAAAATTATCGGCATAAGCCAAAATGACTGCGGGAATTACTGCACTTGTAATGAGTGTCAGAAATGCACCGAAGAGGAAGGCTCTCCCGCAGGTCCTAATCTTAGGTTTGTCAATCGGGTGGCAGAAGCGATTGAAAAGGAGTTCCCCGATGTTCTCGTTGAGACGCTCGCCTATCAGTTTACGCGCAGACCCCCTAAGAACATACGTCCTCGAAAGAATGTGGCCGTGTGCCTTTGTTCTTTCGAGTGCGTTTTCGCGACCCCCTTTGAGGAATCGTGGGACGCGGACACCAAGCGCTTTGCCGATGATGTTCGAAGTTGGGGGGAGATATGCGAGAATCTTCTTGTTTACAATTACGCGGTAAATTTCAGAAACTATCTTTTCCCGTTTCCGAATGTGCCGACGATGGCGGCGAATTATAAGCTCTTTAAGTCAAACGGCGCGCGCTGGGTTTACGACCAGGCCGACAGCAATGCGTACGGGGCTGATTTCGCCGAGCTTAAGGCGTATATTCAATCGAAGTTGATGTGGAACCCAGAGCGCGAAGTGGAGCCTCTCGTCGATAAGTTCATGGCGGCTTTTTACGGCGCTGGCGCTCCTTACGTAAAGGAGTATTTCAAGAAGTGCAACGAGCTTCTTAAACATCCGTCAAAAGAGGACGCGCTGGGCGATACTGACGCATATCCGATGTCGACGGGGATTTACGGCGAGAATCTGCCGCAGCTTTCGGAGGAGTTTTTAGATGAGGCGATTGAGCTTTGGCGAAAGGCGGCCGAGGCGGTGAAGGGGGATAAGGAAAGAGAGATAAATGTCGCTACCGGTGCGCTCGCGCCTTATTACATCCGCCTTAAGAGACGCTATGAGAAAGATTTCAAATCAGTTTGGCTAACGGATGAGCCGGAGAAGTTCGCCGTGAAGATGCGGGCATTGAAACCGCTCGCGGCAGATTTCGTCTCTCGCCTTGATGCGCTTAGAAAACATAAGCGCGGCGTTTCATTAAGCGAAGGATATAAGCGAAGCGTGAAGATGTGCGCCGATTTCAAGGCGCTTTCGATAAAGCCCATCGAGCCGAATCCGGCCGACAAAGTTTTCATTTCAACGAACGTTCTTGCGCGGGTTCACGGCGCGTGGCAGTTTCCTTTGCGTGAAATCGCCTGCGATGAGGGAGTAAAGTATCGTCTTCGCGTCAAAGCGCGGCTTAAACGCGGTTCAACATCGAGCGCAGGGTTTTCGGCCGGCTTGAACGTTCCGTGGCTGCCGCACGCGCCCGGTCAGTTCAAGCGCGAGATATCCGATCTTACCGAAGAGTGGCAGTGGCGCGAGGTCGGCGTTTTTGATTTCGCCGCGCTTCAAAAGCATCCGCTTCCGACGATGGACGGGCTTGTTATTTATGCATCAAGGGGCGCGGATATAGAAGGCTTTGAAATAGAAAGACTAACGCCGCAAGTTGCGTCGCTTGGCGATGAGGCGTGGGGTGAGAGCGAATGGATTTCCGCCGTTGATCAGAAGGTGTATGAGAAAGGCGCTTTTTCCGGTGTTCGAGCGGCCGAAGGCGTAAGCTGGTTTTATCACTCCTTTACGAACTTAAGCGCGATAAAGTCGGCACGGTTCATGACGACGGCTCTCGGAGTTTATGATGTCTATGTCAACGGCGAGCGTGTCGGAAATGATTTTCTTAAGCCCGGTTTTACGCATTACAAAAAAACGCGCTATTCCTTCACCTATGATGTGACGCGGCTTTTGAAGACGGCGAGGGGCGAGGTCAATAATCTTGCCGCGGAGGTTGGCGCCGGTTGGTGGCGCGATAAGATTCTGACGCCGAACGGGCATAAAGGCTTTATGGGTAACAAGAGCGCGTTTCGCGGGGTTTTGGAAATTGTTTATGCGGACGGGACAAGAAGTCTTCTCGGTACGAAAGCTTCTACGTGGCGAAGCGGCATGTGCGGCCGAATAAAAGGATCTTCAATCTTTGACGGCGAATGGTATGACGAGCGCCGCAAAGAAGGGGTCAAGGTGGATTTCAGCCGGCTTAAGGAGAGTGAAGTCAATGACGAGTTTAAAGGAAAGATCGTTCCGACCGACGGCGCAGAGGTTGTGCTCAGGCGCGATTTGACGCTTGGCATGAAAGAGGCGTATGTGTGGAAGGGCGTTACGGGAAAAACGACGAATGAATTCGGGCGCGTCTGCGTTCTGCGCCGTTACAGCCCAGGCGATGAGATAACACTTAAATCGGGCGAAACTCTCGTTGTCGATTTCGCTCAGAATGCCGCAGCTGTCCCTGAGTTTGAGTTTGCCGCGAAAAAGGATGTAAGAGTCAACGTAAAGCCCGCCGAGATGCTCAATGACGGCAATGGTGAGAAATCACGCGGCAACGACGGACCTCAGGGCAGCGTCTACCGCGCCAATCTGCGTGAGGCGGCGGGGTCGGGATGCAGAGCCGTATATACGTTTGGCGGAGGGGGCGAAAACCATTTTCGCAAGTATCATCCTAAGTTTACGTTCTACGGATATCGTTATATTTCCGTAACGGCTACGGGAACTTTAAAAATCCGCTCCGTCACGTCTATTCCCGTAACATCAATCACGAAGGAGATGCAGACAGGTTCAATTGTGACCGGTGTGCCGGAACTTAACAGGTTTATCGAAAATGTGAAGTGGAGTCAGTATTCAAACTATTTGTCCATACCGAGCGACTGCCCTCAGAGAAACGAGCGTCTCGGCTGGACTGCCGATACGCAGATTTTCGCAAGGACCGGCGCGTACAATGCCGACACCTATGACTTTATGCGCAAGTGGATGCGCGATATGCGCGACAGCCAGCATAAGAGCGGGGCGTTCCCGTCGGTCGCGCCGTACGCGCAGTACGGCAATGAAGGGCGGCGTTTCGGGTGGGGCGATGCGGGAATAATCGTCCCCTACGAGATGTGGCGGCATTTCGGCGACAAGCGTATAATCGAAGAGAACTGGGCGGCGATGACGGCGTATTCGCAGATGCAGAAAAAAACGGGTTTCCGTTTCGGTCGCGGCGATATGCAGTATGCTGACTGGCTGAGTTTCGAGAAATACGAATCATACAGCAGAAAGTGCTTTGTGAAAGACAAGTCGGGGAAAAGAAAGGTTAGCGACGAGGCTTTGGCGTATTGGAATTATCTTGCCGGATGTTATTGGATTCTCGATTCCGAAATGATGAGTGAAATGGCTCTGGCGATCGGTCGCGAAGACGAGTCGCGGCTATACGCCAAGACGGCTCAGGACGTGCGCTTAAAAATCCGCAGAGAGTTTTTCTCTTCCGGCGACGGAATGATTTTGGAGTCCTTGCGCGATATGCAAACACCTGCTCTTTTCGCGCTTAAGTGCCGCCTCGTGGAGGGAGACGCGAAGGAAAAGACGATAGAGGCGCTTAAAAACAATTTTGCGGCCCGAGGCAA
>JAGCJE010000143.1 GCA_017648225.1 Kiritimatiellia bacterium
AGCGTCCTTATCGGTCCACATATCAGCAATGCGATCAATAAGCGTATAATTTACGCATTCGGTATTGGGGTTACGAAGGAGAAACTCAAGCGCAGTATGCATATCTTCATTGCGCCAGTGCTTAATCCAAAATGTGTAGTTACCCGCACGCTTAATCTCAACAGGGAACTCAAGACGCTGATTATAAACGCCTGTCTTAGGAACCTTAAGACCGACAGTATCAGTAGGCTCGACGGCCATCTTACGGATGGCCTTATTAGGACGCCAGGGAGAGCGCTTCTTAGGATCAGCTTTATCCCATGCTGCCTGACGCTCGGCTAAATCAGCATCAAGCTTAGCGCAACGCGCTTCTTCTCTAAGCTGCGCCTCGGGCCAGACAAGATTATGATTAACAAACGGAATCTTGTTTTTGGCCATTCCATTCGTCGTCGCGGTGTATTGAGCGAGCACCTCGTCTACGTTAGAGATTCGCACCGTCTGGTACGGACCTGCAACGAGATTCGCGGCTCCCATGGTAGCCGCTAAAGCGGCGAGCAGTTGTACTTTCATTTTTTCTCCTCGGTTAAAAATATTCATACAGTATACACCATCCACCGCCAAATTTCAATCCTGTCAAGACCTGAAATGACCTCCACCATTCCTGAGTTGCACAAGGGTCTATTTGATTTTCGTACGACGATTGACGGCTTCAATCGCCAACTCCGCAAACGGAATCTTGTCGCGTGGATGAACGTCCCGCATATCTCCAAGGCCCGCGGCGAAGGTGTCGACGAAAATCACCCCCTTCTCTTTTGTAATCTTCTTCTGAACTTCGCGATACTGCTCCCACGGGCGGTTCATCTTCGGCAGCCCCATCATCACAAATGGAATGTTGCAATCGCCGCGCAACTCGTCGATCACGGCGCGAAGCGTCTCCTCCTGGTAATCGCGCGGCGTTGGCACATCGGGATTAACGCACGTCGTCGCGTTGGACTCACCCTGATACCAGAGAACTCCGGTAATCGGATAACGGCGCCTGCGAATCTCTCTTACCCCGCTATCGTACATCTTCGATACGGGCCACCAATGCGCCTCGCTTTTATTGCCGCGGCGACGCGGATATTCTCTTGCGACCCAGGCACACGGAAAATCCCTGTTCCTATCCAATCTGCGGCGATTGGTCGCTATTGCGGCCAGCTTCGGATAAACGGGCTTTCCGTTACCATCAACGGCGCACATCGTCGACTCCGAAAGAAACGATTCTGTCGGCGCTCCGCCCGCCGCTACATAAAGCATATAAATTTTCTTTTTGGTCTGCTCGGCCCTGCGGATCGCGAAGCTGACACCAAAGGCGGATTTATTAAGAGCGTTTTCAGGCGTAAGCTTAATCGTCTCTCCAGTATTAAAATCCCAAAAATAAACATCAACTTTTTTAAGCCTATCCATCTCGCTTTTCACACGCGCCTTTTCGGCGGTAGTAGCATTAAACTCGCCCCACCCCTTCTGCATGTTCGACTGCCCCGCGCAAAGCCAAAATTCGTTGTCATTGATATTCCACCGTCTATGCGGATAACAAACCTTCGGCTCCATCACCGCCCTGAATGTCGCCTCGGCTATAATCTTGGCGCCGTTTTTATCGGGATGAATCTTATCTTTCGCCAGAACCTCGTCTATAACCTCCCGCAGCGGCTCCTGCATGTCGATTCCGACCGCATCTACCATATCCGCAACCCTCTCCAAATCCTTTTGCATGAGGAAAGGCTCTGGACTGCGGTAAAATTTCTGGCCTTCGGCGAGAGGGGAAAGCTTCGTCCAGATGTAAAGCTGAACGCTTTTATTAGCCTTTTTATAATCATTTAGAAGATCACGGTAATCACCCTCGAACTGCCCGCGCCTGCGAGCTCCAGTGTATTCCTTGATATATTCGCCGCAATCGTTTATACCGAGATTAGAAATAACGATATCAGGCTTCCACTCTAAAGCCGCCTTATGCTCCTTCATCCACCTGAAGCCGCGCTTCTCTCGCCCGCGCATCGAATCGAGGTATATGCCGCGCCCGGAATTGCCGAAATTCCTCACCTCGTACTTACCAGGCTCTTTGGCATCGAGAAGTTTCTGAAGTTGCGCGGGATAGGAATCGTTGGCGCGATCGGCGATACCGTAACCGTAAGTTATAGAGTCGCCGATACACGCAACCTTGATTTTCGCCGCAGAAACGTCAACGGAGAAAACCGCAATCAAAATCATGAGCGTTCTCTTAAAGTGTGTTCGTCCGATCATATCTGACCACCTTCTAAAAAAACTCTTTAAGCGTTTCGGATCGCCGCGGAAAGAAGTTCTACCCACTTGTCGAGCTTCGATGAATCATCCGCTTCGACGATAAGCCTCAGATACGGCTCGGTATTTGACTTGCGGATGTTGATCCACCCGGATGCATACTCGATTCTTACTCCGTCCATCCCGCTGCGCGAAATCTCCGCTGGAAATTCGCGCGAAGCAACGTCCAGCGCTCTTGCGATCGCCGCATCCTTGTCGTCGACCTTGAAATTAAGTTCTCCGGAATTGGCATAACGCGAATTGACCTTCGCTACCATTGCGCTCGCGCTCTTGCCCTCTGCCGCCGCGTTGGCGACACACTTGAGAACGCGAAGCGCCGCCAACACTCCGGAATCACAGCCGAAAAACTCCTTGAAATAATAGTGACCCGCGAGCTCACCGCCGCAAACCGCGCCCGTTTCTCTTAAAATGGGCTTCGCGAAAGCGTGGCCGACGGGAACCATGACACCTTTGCAGCTCATCTCCGCAAGAGTCTCGATCGCACCCCGACTCGTTCTTACGTCGTAAATGACGCTCTGACCTTCACTCTTAAGACCGAGCGAAGAAAATGTCGCCTCCGCGACGAAAGGCGTAAGATAATCGGGCTGAATAAATTCGCCGCGCTCATCCACAAACATCGCCCTATCGGCGTCGCCGTCGAAAATTATTCCGAAGTCGAGCGACCTTTCGCGGACAAGACGCGAGAGCTGCTCGCGCGCGTCGGCTTTGAGCGGATTTGGAGAATGATTAGGAAATCTGCCGTCGAGAACGTCGTTTACGACAACAGCCCCAGGGAAGAGCTCATGCACCAAAAGAGACGACATCCCGTTCGAACAGTCGACAGCATATTTAAGCGAAGACGGAATATCTCCGCCGCGCGGACGCATCCACTCGACATAGCGCTTCAAATACTGTGAATTGTCTGTGGGATCTGTCGGCGAGGGCTTGTACGCTTTACGGTCCACTCCTGACAAACGCTCCATAACGAGCGACTCGACCTTATGCAGGCCGTCGGCGTAACCTACTGGAAGAGCGCCCCTCTTCGAAACTTTTAGACCGTTGTCGGATGGAGGATTATGCGAGGCCGTAACCATGACGGAGCCGTCGAAATCATCCTCTGCCGTAAAGAAATAAACCATCGGCGTGGTGCAAAGCCCGATATCCGTCACTTCCGCACCAGCTTCACGCAAACCTTCAATAAGCGCATCATGGACGTCTGCGCTCGTTACTCGACAATCGCGCCCGACGAGCCAGCGCTTGCCGCCGACGACCTCGACAAGCGCTTTGCCGACCTCGTAAACCGTCGCGAGATCGAAATCGACGCCGTAGGTTCCCCGCATGTCGTACGCTTTAAAAAATCCCATTTTAAGCCTCCCTTCGGTTTGGATTTCATTTTTTATTTTGCAACCGCTTCAACAATCCAATGCGGCATAGGCGGCGGAACTACGCGCGTCTCAAGAGGCTCAAATCCCGCCTCGGCCATCCACGATTTTAGTTCCGCATCTGAAAACACCCAGCCGTTTTTGGTGGTAAGGGCCATATTGACCGCAAACAATGCCGAAAACTTCGGGCTCGTATGCGTTTCATCGGTCATCAGATCTAAAACAAAAAGCCTGCCGCCCTTCTTAAGCGCACGGCGCGCGCGCTTTAAGATGTCGACGATATCATCGGGCGACTCCTGATGCAACGCTCCGAAAATCGTCACATAATCGTACGAATCAGCCTCATACTCGTCGCTGTGATAATCTCCCGCGCGGCACTCGACACGCGATGATACAGCGGACATCGCGACATATCCAGCCGCTTCGGCGCTGATGGCAGGAAGATCGACGGTAACGCAATTCAGGTTTTCATTCGCCTGAGCAAGCAGTATCGCATACGCGCCCGGGCCGCCCGCGAGATCGAGAAGACGCCCGCTCATCTTGGGAAGCATCGGTACGACGCTCCTACCGATCCCCATCGCGCGGGCGAACATCGCCGCGGCGAACGCTTTGGTGCGCCTCTCGTCCGCTCCGAGATGAATCTCGGGTCTTTCAACCGGCTTTCCCGTCAGGGCAAATTCGGACAGCTTTCCCCAGGCGGGATAAACATCGCGGTTATAACGTATGGCCTTCGTTAAATCAGCCTTCCCGCCGGGAACGAGAGCTTCGCGCGAGGCGGGAGTGTTGAAATACGTTCCGTCCTTTTTCTCCAACAGTCCTTCAGCGACGCAAGCGTCGGCCAAAAGCCGCATACCGCGCTGCGACGGGTCGAACGCACCCGACTCTATCTTCGCGAAAACATCGCAATCCAAAGCCGCGAAAAGAACGCAGCTTCCGTAGTATGCGCTGGCGAGATCGACGATTTCTTGAATGTTTTTGGTGTTCATGTTCATAAATCTCCCGGAATTTCACCTATCAGGGCTTAACGCGGCGGGTCGCTACGGCCGTAAAAGGATCTTCGGGCCAATAATGCTTAGGGTAACGACCGCGCATGTCCTTGCGTACGAGCGGATAGCCCTCTTTCCAGAAATACGCAAGATCCTTCGTTATCTGTATCGGCCTTTGGGCGGGCGACAAAAGCGTCATGACGACCGGCACTCTGCCGCCCAGAACTTTCGGCGTTTCCAGAAGCCCGAAGCACTCCTGGAGCCTTACTTCCACGGTAGGCTCGTCACCTTCGTAATGAACGAGCATGTGACTGCCGCTCGGAACTTCGAGGCGCTGCGGCGCGAGACGATCGAGCTCGCGCCTGTCGTGACCTGATTCGAGAAGGATAAAATCGATCACGGCGAAAAGATCTATCTTCTCAAGATCCTTCCATTTCGAAACTCCACCCACGAAACCCTCAAGACTGCGGAGAATGGTCTCGTCGGTAAGTTCCGGCCATGTCGAATCGTTTTCGTGGACATGCCGGAAAACGAAATTGACGCGCTCTCTAAGCTGGACGGACTCTTTTGTCCAGCAGGGCATGTTCTCGACACCCTTGAACCTGATTCCGTCGATGACGGCGCGAACCGCCTCTTCGCTTCCAGTCTTCTTCAGCGGCTTTTCATTGAGCGAGACCGATCCGAGCATCCGCCGAGCGACGGCTTTGACCGAATCCGTGCGGCGATCCCATTCACAGACTTCCTTTTCGGTTATAAAATCCGTAAACATCTCCTCGACCTCTTCGCGCACGACGGGAGAGGCTAAAAATATTTTCGCGTTGCCTAATCTGTCGTCAAGTTCGCAGCAGACGAGAAACTCCGCCTTCGCCAGCGGATCGGAACTCTCTAAAGTCGCGCCGCGTCCGGAAACCATGACGAAACTTCCGTTGCCGCGGTTTTTGGCGACCCTGTCGGGATAGGCGAGCGCTAGTGACGCGCCCTCGCTCATCCGATTCTCCGTACGCGAAGGATCGGAAACGAACCGTTCGAATCTTTTTGAAAGCTGTATCGCCCGCCGCGCAAAAGGCCTGTTCGGCAACTCTCTGATTTCATCAAGAATCTTTCTTATGTCGGTTTCGCGCGTCTTAACGCCCTCCTCAATTATCGCGGCCAGAAGCGCAACGTCTCCCGAACGCGAACCGAGCAGCATATTCGCGAGACGAGGATGCATCGGCATACGCGACATCTTCTCGCCTTTATCCGTGAGTCGGCCGGAATCGTTCAGCGCGCCCAGCTGTTTCAGCAGACCCGCCGCCTGTTCCCACGCGCTCGCGGCGGGAGGCGTCAGCCAAGGCAGATCCTCGCGCGAAACCGCTCCCCACGAAACGCTGGTGAGAACGAGCGAGCACAGATCGGCGTCTAAAATTTCCGGTGTCATCTTGGCAGGACGCGCAGCCTCGGCACCCTCTTCCCAGAGACGGTAGCATACACCGGCCTGAACGCGACCGGCGCGGCCTCTTCGCTGTTCGGCGCGGTCGCGCGAGAGAGGAAGAGTTACAAGTTCGGTCATGCCCGTACCGGGTGAAAATCTGGGAACGCGCATTAGCCCGGAATCGATTACGCAAACTATGCCGGGTATCGTAAGAGAAGTTTCGGCGATCGACGTCGCGAGAATGACCTTGCGGCGACGGGACGGTTCAAAAACTCTATCCTGTTCCTCCTTCGGAAGACTTCCGTACAACGGCAAAATGTCGATATCGCCGAGATGATCGAGCGATTCTGCGGCGCGGCGGATTTCACCCTCTCCCGGGAGAAAAACGAGAATATCTCCGTCAGTTTCCTTTATCGCGCGCGATACGGCGCCAGGGACGGACATATCGCCCAGATAGCGGGTTTCTACTGGGAACATGCGGCCTTCGGCATGAACAACCTCTGCGTCACGGAGATGAGCGAAAACCTCATCCGCGTCCAAGGTCGCCGACATCACCATAAGTCTCAGATCGGGCCTTAGAGCGCGGCGGACTTCGAGAGCGAGCGCGAAACTCAAATCGCACGCGAGGGAACGCTCATGAAATTCGTCAAAAATAACAAGTCCGACATCGGACAGTTCAGGATCGGAGACAAGACGCTGCGTCAAAAGACCTTCCGTCAAAATCTCAAGACGGGTGGACGAAGAGATTTTGCGCTCGAGCCTGACCTGATAACCGACAAGTCCGCCGACGGGCGTACCGAGCTTTGACGCGATATAGGAAGCGGAAGAGCGTGCGGCGAGCCTGCGCGGCTCGAGCATGATGATCTTTTTGCCTTCCAGCCACGGCTCATTTAAAAGCGCGGCCGGAACACAGGTCGTCTTTCCGCTCCCGGGAGGTGCGGTCAAGACGAGAGATTTATTGTCGGCAAGCGCACTTTTTATCTCTTCTAACTTCTCTTCGACGGGAAAATTCAATCTATTCACCCTCAGCTGCAGACGAGCGTAATTCTCTATACAGCACAGTCTGGCCTACTCCGACATAAAAAGCCATCAATATCGAAAGTATAAGCACCGACACAGTCAAGCCTAAAACGGCCAAAGACAGAATGCCGAAAAGAACGTTCGGCGTACCAGAAACGAAAACCCAGGAAATCAGTGCGGCTGCGAACGCAAGTACCGCAATAACAAAACAGGTTATAATCCCCCAATATGAACAATCGAGCTTAAAGCTGCGCATCTTGTTGCCGTTTGTAAGTTCACGGCAATACTGCATACATTCCGATGCGGTCCAATCCGGATGATCAGCCTTTATCCTGAATAAAAAGCGATATCGGTAAAACGGCACCGTAAGTATCGATATAAATACAAGAAGTATCGATATCGACAACAGTAAAGGCAATATCTGCAGGCTTGCAGCGTCCATGACGTTGGCGACGTTCAAAAGGAGGTAGATAAGCGGTATCGAAGCGACTGCAGCCGCGGAAGACCAGCCTAAATAAACCAAAGACATCCTAAACTTCAGCCACGCAAGGTCAAGCGGGATTTTAAACCCGCCGAACGCAGACGGCAGCCATTTCTGCTCATTATCGTCGACAGCCCGGTTCAACATAAGATTGTTGCCGTAAGCGGTGATTCCAGACATTATAAAACCAATAAACATCGAAAACAGGACCGACGGCAGAAGGTCCGTAATCATGTCACCCGATATTACGGGGATTTCACCCGTAACCCGCATCTGCTCCTGCAACTTGTTGACGGTAAGACTGTCAAGTCTGCTCATTACCATATCAAAAACCGAAACAACTAGCTGAACGGCTACAGACAAAAGTATCGACGCTCCAAGAAGTTTCCAGATCCACCCCCTGCGCATGAGAAGGTTCCATGCTTCAGAACGGATTTCAAAATTCGATTTCATTTTTTTAACCTGTTAAATATCGCGGGTAAGTTCCCATGTTTTCACGAGCATGCGCGGAATATGGAACGGACCTTTGAAAATGTTGCCCTTCGCGGGCTGGGCCACCGTCCCGTCGCGGTGCAGGTATCCGTACCATTCCGGATGTTTCTTATCCCTGAGATGCTTCCACGCCCAGTCAGACGAAAGTTTATGCCATTCGAGATATTTCTTGTCTCCGGTAAGCCTGTAGGCGTAGGCGGTCGCGATGATCGTCTCGCACTGAGGCCACCAGAACTTCATATCCTGCTCATAACATTGAGGCGGCAGATTCCGGCAATCCTTGAACGAGATTATTCCGCCGTATTTCTTATCCCAGCCCCAGGCCCAAGACCAGTCGAGAATCTTGAGAGCCGTCCTGAGAAGCGCAGGGTCTTCGCGATCAACGGCGACGTCCATCAAGAACCAGCTCGTTTCGATGCAGTGTCCGGGATTTATCACGCGCCCGGAAAGAGTATCGATAAATTCGCCGTTAGGCCCCACCGTTTCGAGAAGCGCCTTGAACTCCGGATGGATAAAATATTTCTCGAGAAGATCGATGGATTCGGTAATCTGTTCGTCGAACACCGGATCGTCGGAAACCTGCTTCAGCACGTTCGCCACGTTGATGAGAATCATCGTAAGCGAATGGCCCTGAGCCTTGAGCGCGTCGGTATACTTCGACGGCATCCACTTTTTACCGCCCGCGACAAATTTCCGTATCCGCTTG
>JAGCJE010000144.1 GCA_017648225.1 Kiritimatiellia bacterium
GCGAGAGCGCCTATCGCGTCGAGGTTAGCGTCATCGGCGGCCGCAAGCAGATTCTCGAGAGCGGGCAGAACGTATTTCGTAAACTTCGTCTGACCGACGCTCGCCAGACGCCCGTAAGCGCCGAGAGCCTGAGCGAGGCGCTGAACGGCCGCATAAGGAAGCTTCTCGGCGATATCGTCGCGGCCGCGCAGTTTCGCGTAATACGCCGCGAGAAGAGAGCGCTCCATGTCGGTAAGCTTAACGTAAGGATCGTAAAGAAGCGACGCTAAGTCATAAATCGCGGGACCGAGTCGCATCCCCTGAAAATCGATAAAGGAAAGTTTATCGCCCTTCCAGAGAACATTCGTCGACTGAAAATCACGATGAACGAGTTCCTTCGGTTCAGAGGAAAGTACTGATTCGACCTTCTTGAATTCCGCAAGAACCTCGGCGGACATTTCAACGCCAAAGCGATTCTTAAGGCAATGCTCGGCGAAAAGATCGCGCTCCCAATGCCAGAGAGCCTCGTCGAACTCCGGCTCGAGCTCAAGCGCCGAAGCGTCAAGCGCGTTGAACCGAGCAAGCGCCTCAATGACCTTCGTGTAATCGTCGAGAGTCATCTTGCGCTCTGAGCCGACACATTCGAGAACGAGAGTCTTTTTATCGGAAAGATCGGCGAGAACCTCGGGGACGCTCACGCCGCGCTCCTTGAGCCAACGCGCATGGGAGGCGTAACGCGCGTTTTCGGCGCGCTTTAAGTCATCGTAAACGATCGCGATCGCGCCCGAACCGAGAGTAAAAAAACATCTGTCGCTGCCGCGCGCGAAAAGGAAACGGACAGAAGCGTCTTCCAGACCGGACGCCTTCGCCGCAGCGGAGATCTGGGGGAGCGCGTCAAACGCGTTATCTTCGCCCGCTGTATTCAAGTCGACGTATGAATCGATAGTTCCCGCGTCGGTCCAAAGCATATCACCGACAAGGCGAGATCTCATAAAGCACCCTTCCATCATCGCACGCTCATACGCCTGGACGATGGACGAAAATCCGGACGGCTCGACAAATTTAAGAATCTCGGCCTTAAGAAGCGCTATCCCGCAATAGGTGAACGTTCCGTGATATCCGGCGTCGGGACTCTTCCAGCAGGTGACGAAACGGCTCTCGCTTTCGACCTCGATCGTGCGCGGGCCTTCTTCGGTCACGAGACACTCGCCGATAACGTCGTCAGACGAATCAGAAATGTCGAACGGACACGCGTCAATACCTTCGACGACTATGTCACCGTTAACGAGATAAAAGTCGTCTTCGCCGATCCAGTCGCGAAGCGGATTCAAAACTCCGCCTGTACCGAGAATTTCAGGCTCGTAAACGGCGCGGCAGCCGTTCGCGGCGCACCACTCCTCGACCTGATCGTGAAGATAGTGGCAGTTTACCGCGATATCCTCGACGCCCCACGATCTGAGAAGCGCGACGACTCGGGCGAGCATCGGCTCGCCCCAGACGGGCATAAGCGGTTTGGGGCAGACTGTGGTAAGAGGTCTAAGGCGCGTACCCAATCCCGCAGCAAGCACTATGGCCTTCTTTGCGTTCATAATTCGCGCCCTTTCTTGAATCAGCGATAAACGGAGCGTTGACGCTGCATCTTAACCTTCGGCTCCTCGAGATGGAGCTGATACCACTGATCGCCAAGCCCCGAATTGGAGAAATGGGCGCTGCGGTTGTTCATGAGAAGCTCATGATTGGATTTAAGCGTGGCGTTATCGCTCGACTTGAGAGCCTCGGTGATAGCCTTGAACGCTTCGTCAATCTTTTCGCTCTTAACGAGAATCCACGTATAGCACGCGGCGAGAAGCACGTTCTGATTGTAGCGAACGCGGCGGGCCGCCTTGTTGTAAACGGCGGTGATCTCTTCGATCGGCTTCTTGAGCATGTACATGCGCGCCATCTTCATCGCAGCGAGGGTCGGGTCGGCCATGATGATTTTAGGCATAAGCGCATCGCACTTGGCAAAATCCTTAATCATCCAGTTAAGCTGGAACTGGGCCGTCGCCTTCTGACGCTCGATCATCGGGACGAAAAGGCGATACTTCGAAAGGCCCTCGGTCGCGGCGAGCGCCTCCTTGACGAAGACGCGCATATCGTCGGCGATTTCCTTCTGTGCCGCCTGGATGGAGCCCAGCGGACGAAGCTGCCAGCGCTGAACCTTAGCCTGAATCTTCTTCTGACCCTCGGCGAGAATCAGCTGTACACTCTGCATTTCAGCCATAAGTTTCTTCCGGATGAACATTCCGAAAAGAAACTGAATCACGAAGAATACGCCGATCGAGGATATGACGCTCCAGAGAATCGACCAGTCGGCCGCATAATGGAGCGCGACGTAAGCACCCGCCGAGGCGAGAAGCGCGAGAAACAATGTAATCATAATAGAATCAACCTTTAATTGCTTTAATCATTTTAGGGATGACGACGTTCAAATCGCCTACAATACCGTAGTGGGCGATCTTGAATATCGGAGCATCCTTATCGGCGTTGATCGCGATGATCTTCGCGGAATCCTGCATGCCGGCCAAGTGCTGGACCGCACCGGAAATACCGCAGCTGATGAAAAGCGCGGGACGGACCGTAACGCCCGTCTGACCGATCTGGCGCTCGTGTTCGCAGTAGCCAAGGTCGACAGCCGCGCGGCTTCCGCCTACGGCGCCGCCGAGAGCGTCGGCGAGGTCGTGGAGAAGCTTGAAGTTCTCCTTCGAGCCTACGCCCGCGCCGCCAGCGACGATAATGCGCGAACCTTTAAGATTGATCGACGAGTGGCGGCGAACGATCTCGAGAACCTCAACGGGAATCTCGACGCCGGCGAGTTTCGAATCGTGCTTTACGAGCTCGCCTGTACGGCCGGGGACGACATCCAGAGGCTTCATGACGCCTTCGCGAACCGTAGCCATCTGAGGCCAATTGTAGGGGTTGACGATAGTCGCGATGATGTTGCCGCCGAAAGCGGGACGTATCTGCTGAAGAACGTTCTTCACGACCTTCGGTTCGCCGCCCTGGCAGGCGCACTTCTTGTCGGTGTAGTCGCCGATCTGAAGATCCGTACAGTCGGCGGTAAGACCGCAGCCGAGAGCCGACGCGACGGCGGGCGCGAGA
>JAGCJE010000145.1 GCA_017648225.1 Kiritimatiellia bacterium
CATCACTCAAGAGCGCTCTTAAGCGTTTTGCCGCCGCCACCGGCAAGCGCATTCTTAAGAAGTTTAAGTACGATCGCCCTCTCGTCGGCCGAAAGCGAAGAGAAACTCTCGAACTTGGCCGAAAGCTCGACCGCGGCCTTGTCGAAATGTTCGCGCTCTTTGGAATCGTCGTCCTCATCGAAGGGATAACTCTCTTCGTGGATCCAGTTTCCTATAAGCTCGGCGGCGCGATCCTCGCCGCGTGCGGCGAAATGGGCCTTCAGAAGCTTTTTGGCCTCGTCGAGATGATCACGAACCTCAGCGTTAAGCTCGTCCATGACGAGCGCGTTTTCCGCCGCGAGCGCGGGGAAGCGCGGAGATACGAGATACGCCGTGAAGCTCGAACCCTGCGAGCGTACGGAAGCGGGCATTTCGTGAAGCTGGAATCCGTCGGGACCTGCGAGCACGAGGCGGCCCGAGCCGACGAACTTACGCTTCCACTCAATAACCTCGAGCTTCGCCTCAACACCGCTTTTAAGGGCGAACTTGTAATCCGTAACCTTCTTCTGGACGATTACGGGAGTTACGGGAAGGCCATTGAAATAAATTCTGACGTCTGGATAACTCTTGAGATAAAGCGCAAACTTCGACGCCAAAGACTGGACGGTCTCGCTCGCGTTGAGAAGGCTGTCGCAATTGACGCGAGCGTTGGAAATATAGACTTCGGTACCAGTGGCGGGACCTGCGCCGCTTACGGCGTCAAGAGAGAAGACACCGGGAGTCTCAAGCTCGCCTGCGATCTTGTAGGAAAGAAGCTCGCCGCCGATCCTGACGGTCGTGCGCCATTCTACGTGCGAACCGAGGGCGAACGCCTTGAAGCGCCCGCGGCCGTGGCGGCCGTGAAGACGGCGCTTAAGAACTTCGGTACCGTTGCCGAGTCTCTTCCAGCTTCCACCGAGCGAACCGAACGTCGAATCTGCTCTTAAAACGTCTATGCCCAAACCGTCGTCGGCGATACGAAGAGCCTCTACAGCGCCGAGAGCGTTCGTTATAAGGTCAATGCGAACCTCCTTGGCGTCGGCGTCGAGCGCGTTCCAGACGAGTTCCTCGATAGCCGAAAGCGGAGCCGCCTTCGAAAGCGACGCGATGTGATCGGCCTGAGCCTGTACGTATATCTGTTTACTCATAAATCAATATCTCCGTCTTCCTTCACTTTCACCTCCTCGGTACCGGAGGCTGTAACCTTCTCTATCCTGAGACGGATCGATTCAAGATCCTTCTGGCATGTTTCGACGAGTTTGCGCCCTTCCTCGAACGCGGTTATCATCTCGTCGAGATTCATCTCCCCGGACTCCATCTTTCTGACGAGCCCCTCAAGTTTTGCGAGATTATCTTCGAATTTCATAATGTGTTATTGAAGTGTTGAGAAAAATGTCATCTGGCCCGGAAGTTCCGAAAGCTTCTTCCGCGGACGGCGAACGACCTTCTGGGTCGCGTTGACGTCGATTTCATTGGCCTCGAGATTTTTAAGAATCTGCGCGGCACGGTCGACGACTTCGCCGGGCAGCCCCGCCATGGCGCCGACATGAATACCGAAGCTCTTCTCGGCGACACCCGGAACAATGCGCCTTAAAAAGACAACGCGTCCGCCTTCGTCCTTAACCTTAACGGTGTAATTTTTTACACCCGTCAGAACATCGGCGAGATCGGTAAGCTCGTGGTAGTGCGTCGCGAAAAGCGTCTTCGCTCTCGAGCCAGCCTTACCGTGAAGATATTCGGCTACAGACCAGGCGATGGAAATTCCGTCGAAAGTAGAAGTTCCGCGTCCGATCTCGTCGAGCACGACCAGAGAGCGGGTCGTTGCGTTATTAAGAATATTGGCCGTCTCCTGCATCTCTACAAGGAACGTGGAGCGTCCGCGCGCGAGATCGTCGCCCGCTCCGATACGCGTAAAGACACGGTCGAGAACGCCCATGCGCATCGAGCCTGCAGGAACGAATGAACCCATCTGGGCCATAATCGCGACTGTCGCGACCTGACGGATGTAAGTCGACTTACCCGCCATATTGGGCCCCGTTATGAGCATTATCTGATCCGTCGACGAATTGAGAAAAGCGTTGTTTGGAACGAACGGCTCGGCATCAGGAAGCTGCTCGATGATCGGATGGCGCGAATCCGTCATCTCGAGAACGTCGGAATCGTCGACGACGGGACGGACGTACCCGGAAGCGAGCGCCCTGTCGGCGAAGGCGAGTATCGCGTCGAGTTCGCCGAGCGCGAGAGCACTCGTCTGAATCTCGACCGTATGCGACGCGATCTTCTCGAGAATCTCCCTGAAAAGCCTCTGCTCTATCGCGACGGCGCGATCTTCGGCGCCGAGAATCTTACGCTCGTACTCCTTTAATTCCGGCGTCGTATAGCGCTCGCCCGTCGTGAGCGTCTGGCGACGCTCGTAATCTTCGGGAGCCTGAGCGACTGAACCCTTTGGGATTTCGATTACGTAACCGAACGTCGAGACGTGTTTAACCTTGAGCTTGGCGATACCCGTTCGCGCCTGTTCGCGCGACTGGAATTCCGCGAGATAACGCTGAGTCTCGGTCGCGATCGACCTAAGTTCGTCAAGCTCAGTGTTGAATCCAGCGGCAATAAAGCCGCCGTCCGCAAGCATAACGGGAGGCTCTTCGGCAATCGCGCGGTCAATGAGTTCAACAATCTCGTCCTCAGCGTTAAGACGCGAGGCGACCGAAAAAAGCGAGCACGACGATTTTATGGCAGGAATCGGTTTCAAGGAAAGCGAAAGCGCTTTCAAGTCGCGGGGATTTGCGCGCATCGAATCGACCTTCTGGATAAGGCGCTCCAGATCGCGCACCCCGCCCAGAAGACGGCGCAAATCCGTTAAAAGCATCCGCTCTCTTACATAAAGGCCGACTGCGTCAAGACGCTGGTTCACGTCTGCGGCGCGTGCGAGCGGGCGCGAAATCCAATTACGCATCGTGCGCGCCCCCATCGGGGTTTTCGTCACGTCGAGAACGCCGAGGAGCGTAGCCCCCTTCTGGACATCGCCGTAAGGCAGAAGCTGGAGATGACGAACAGTGGAATTGTCGAGAACGAGCGCGTCGCCCGAATCCATAATCCTCAAAGAGCGGACATGGGCGAGCGAATGCCGCAATGTCGAGCCGACGTAATATATAAGCGCACCTGCCGCGCTGACGGCGTCGCCCTTTCCGTCGAGACCGAATCCGTCCAAAGAGAGAACCTTGAAGTGGCGCGTCAGATTGTCGTACGCGGCCTCAGCCGAAAACGTCCAGCTCTGGATTCGGGTCGCGTTCGCGAAAAGTTCGCCGCGCGAAGAAAAATCCTCCTCCTCAGAAACGATAAGTTCGGCGGGACGGTAACGCTCCAGCGCCTCATCAAGTTTCTCGACAGACTTCAGCGTCTCGACGCCGAACTCGCCCGTCGAAAGATCGAGAATCGAAACCGCGAGCCCCGACACGGAGGCGATATAGTTGTTTACCGTCTCGTCGAGAAGCCCGTCTTCAGTAACGGTTCCGGGCGTGACGATGCGCGTGATTTCGCGGCGGACGAGCCCCTTCGCGGTCTTGGGATCTTCAACCTGATCACACAAGGCTGCGGTCTTTCCAGCACGTATAAGTTTGGCAAGATAAGAGTTTAACGCGTGATGCGGCACTCCGCACATCTGCTGGGCTCCGCGGCGGGTAAGCGTCGCGCCTAAAATCGGAGCCGCGATGACCGCGTCCTCACCGAACATTTCATAAAAGTCACCGAGACGGAACATTAAAATCGCGCCTTCAGGTATCTCGCGCTTCAACGAGAGATACTGTCTCATCATCGGTGTTAGCTGTTCAGAAGACATAATTTCTACTCAAGTTTCGATTTCTGGCGCGGATCGAACGCGTCTCTCAGGCCTTCGCCGATAAGAACCGTCAGAAGCATGACTATAAAGAGCGCCGCCGCCGGGAAGAAGATAAGCCACCATGAAGACGGATCGGCCTGAGCCTGCCTCAGAAGTTCACCGCAACTGGGAGTCATCGGAGGAAGACCGAAGCCGAGGAAGTCTAGCGCCGCGAGAGAGCCGATCGCGCCCATCAGAAGGAACGGGAAGAGAGTAATGAGCGGCGTAAGCGCATTGGGGAGAACATGACCGAAAATGATACGTCTTGCGGAAAAGCCTTGGCATTTTGCCGCCTCTACGAACGTGCGCGACCTCAAACGGAAGAACTCCGCACGCATATAATACGAAACGGCGATCCAGTTGAAAATCGCGTAGCAGAGAAGAAGAATCCCGAAACTGCGGCCAAGTCTCTCGCCGATGAAAATCATAACGTAAAGAAACGGAATAGCGCTCCATATTTCGGTGAAACGCTGACAGACTATATCGACAAAACCGCCGAAATATCCTTCAATCGAGCCGACAATAAGACCTATAAGCATTCCGGAAAACGCAAGAACGAGACCGAAATTTAGGGCAATGCGCATACCGTGAATCACAAGAAGCATAACATCGCGACCTGAATTGTCAAGGCCGAAAGGATGCTTCGAACATGGAGCAAAAGGATAGCTTACATCCGCCGGAGGATATTCGACAACCGTCACCGAAGGCTCGGCTTTTGGTTCAAGGTAATAACGCGTATAATCTCCGCGATCTTTTTTAATTACGTTGTATTCGGAGGAAAACGCTTCAAGCGCCGCCTCGATCCCAGCCTTGTTGTTCAACGCGTTCAAAACGTCGGTAGGGCCTTCGAATCCGTATATCGCCGAATCGGCGCCGACGTTGAAGCGGGCCGTCCTGACGTCGTAGAGTTTCTCGATTACGGGTTTGCGGAACGCCTCGAGGGTTGACGGATCGACGGGTTTGATATCGTCGACGCCGACGAAGAAGCCGACAACCTGGCAGAAAACATAAATGACGCCCAGCGCGATAAGAGAATACCAGGCTCTCTTTATGCGTTTAAAAGCGCGAAAACGTTTTTTAGTCAGCGGTGAAAACATGAATCATTTCCTCGAGAAGTCGATCCGAGGATCGATTACCATATATAAGATATCGGAAATAAGATTGCCGATCAGCTGGAAACTCGCCGTCAACGACAGGAGAGCCAAAAAGACCGAATAATCGCGGCCATTGAGAGCATCCCACGAAAGACGTCCCATGCCCGGAATCTCGAAAATAGTCTCGATGATGATGGAACCTGCGAAAATAAGGCCGATCATCGGACCTAAGCCCGTCGCGATCGGAATAAGCGAATTGCGGAAAGCGTGTCCCCAGATGGCACGGCGGCGCGTGCCTCCCTTGGCGATGACCGTACGCACGTAATCGGCGGAAATCTGATCGAGAAGAGAGTTCTTCATAAGAAGAGTCAGCATCGCGAAAGAACCCGCGACATAGCAGCAGATCGGCAGGAACATGTGCCACGCTCTATCGGAGAACCAAACCCAGAACGTAGGCTCAAACTCGAACTCACTCGAAACTCCCGCAAGAGGAAACACGTCCCAGAGCCCTTCCACGGTTCCGCAGAAAAGCGCCTTAAGCGCCATACCGAGAGCAAAACTCGGAATCGCATAAGCGATAAAGACGACGATGCTTGAAAACGCGTCAAAAGTCTGTCTGTGCTTAAGAGCCTTTAATATGCCGAGAGGAATACAAATAAGGTAAGTAAGAATAAACGCCGTAAGACCGAACCACAGCGAAACCGGAATGCGACTTTTTATCAGCTGCCATGCCGTTTTATTAGGGTATTGATAAGAATGGAGATTCATCCCCATACGGTTGGTTACGAGCCAGTTGTAATACTGCGTAAAAAACGGCTTATCGTATCCGTACTGCTTTTCAAGCTCCTTGCGGTATTCTTCGGTAACGTTCCCGCCGGCCATCTGGGTCGAAGCAACAACCTCGCCTCCACCGCCGCCGCCGACACCGCGCATCTTCGCGAGCGCCATTTCGACGGGACCTCCGGGGAGGACTCTGGTTAAAGAGAAGCATACTAGCGTAATACCGATGAACGTCGGGATTATAAGGAGCAGGCGTCGGGCGATATAGGCCAGTTTATCCATTATCACCCTCTTTTACGGGATTTGCGTTTTTCGCCTTCTCCGCGGCCCAGAGAGCCTGTCTGGCGACCCCGAGCATCAATGCGGCGTCATCGCGCGAAAAAACGCCGCGCGAAAAAACCCTGTGAAAGCCCTGCATAAAATGATCGGTCTGTTCAGGCTTCATAAATCCGATTCCGCAAAGCATATTGGCCCAGTTCTTCATAAGCTGCATCTTCTGGGCCTGGACGGCTGGCGGCGCTTTCTCGTGGGGCGGCTCATAACGACCCGACGCCGTAAAAAGCTCGTAACATGTGATCAGGACCGCCTGAGAGAGATTGATAGACGTATACCCTTCATCAACAGGGATTCTCACGAGATGGGTGCACTGGGCGACCTCTTCATTCAAAAGACCCTTGTCTTCGCGCCCGAAAACGATCGCGACCTTACCCTGGGACGCGAGCGCGAGAATATCGGCGGCGCAGTCGCGCGGCGCTTTTACATGCTGGCGGTAGAGACCTTCGCGGGCTGTGGTTCCGACGACCGCGATGCAGTCGGCGACGGCTTCTTCAAACGAGGCGAACTCCTCGCGCGAGTTCATGACATCGGTCGCATGAACGGCCATGCGCTCACCCTCGTCCCATGAATTCTGGAGATTAGGGGCTGCGAGACGTAGATGCCTTATACCCATATTAGCCATCGCGCGGCACGCGGAGCCGACATTGCCCGTATAGAGTGTTCCGACGAGAACGACGTAAATATTGTCCAAAGGATTCATCTTATAGGTCCACCCTCCGAGCCTTCGCTCAGAATACCGTTGAATACGAGCAGGTAATCGTTACCCATTTCATTTATGATATAGACGGAGCATGACGTTCCGTTGGCGTGAAAGAGCCATTTTTCGTTGGACGACTTATACATCGTCCCGGTGCGGAGCATATTCATGCACTGATAGCCGGTAAACCTTCCACCGTCGGGCAAAGTAACCTTAACGGCGAGTTTAGACTCCATGTCGAGCGTTTTGCCGTTGACGGGAGAGACAAACTGCGTCTTATGAGGCTTCGCCAAAAGACCGTATTGGACGGATATCAGATTGCCGTCTTCATCGATGAAACGGTTAGTCTGCTGAACTTTAAATGAATTGCAGCCTGTAAGCGCGACGAGCATCGCCGCTATGGCCATGAGTTTTATTTTCATAACGCTGAAAGTTTTTTAGCGACCAGCCCGCCTACAATCTTCGGATCGGCCTTACCCTTGGAAAGTTTCATGACCTGACCGACGAAAAATCCGGCCGCGGCCTTCTTGCCGTTCTTGAAATCGGCGACAGGACCAGGATTCGCAGCGATCGC
>JAGCJE010000146.1 GCA_017648225.1 Kiritimatiellia bacterium
CAAGGCGGACGCTCAGGGGGCCCACGAGGCTATCCGACCGACCGACGTGACGCGCACTCCCGCCTCGTCGGGGCTCGACGCGTCGGAGCTTAAGCTTTACGATCTCATCTGGCGCAGATTCCTCGCAAGTCAGATGGCGGATGCGAGAACGACGGTCAAGACGGCGAGCCTTGTCGCCCGTAAGCCTGCGCTCGCCCACTCGTATGTTTTCACCGCGAGCGCGACGGAGATCGATTTCAGCGGATTTTTGAAAGTCATGAATCTTTCGCTTAAGAAGAAGCGCGCCGACGAGGAAGAAAGTGAAGACAGCGACGAGGTTAAACATCTTCCCCCGCTGGCCGTAGGCGAGAGGCTCGACGCGATACGCTATATCGCGGATGAAAAGGAAACCAAGGGTCCGACCCACTATTCCGAGGCGTCTCTCATCAAGGCGCTCGAGGAAAACGGCGTCGGTCGTCCGTCGACTTACGCCCAGACGATCGAGACGCTGAAGACGCGCGAGTATGCCAAGACGGAGAAGCGCAAACTCGTTCCGCTCGAGCGCGGCGTGCTCGTGTGCGACTATCTGACCAAAAAGCTTGATTCTCTTTTTAACGTCGGCTATACGGCGGAAATGGAGTCGGAGCTTGATAAGGTCGAGGAAAAGGGCGAACCGATGGACGCGATGCTGAGCGCATTTTACGCTAAGTTCCTCAAGGAGCTCGCAGCGTGCGCCGAGCCCGCGCCAGACATGGCGAAGTTCGAGGCCGTTTTTGAGCTCCTCTCGGAAGTGAAGGAGTGGAAGCCGGCCAAAACGATAGGAAAGCGTGTTTACGACGACAAGGCGTTTGTCGAAAGCGTCCGCAAGCAGGCCTCGGAGGGACGGCCTCTTTCCGCCCGACAGCTCGAGTTTCTCGTCAAGATGGCCGTCATGTATTCGGATCAGATTTCCGATTTCGATCAGCGGCTGACGGATTCCGGGCTTTCGTTCAAATCGCAGAATGGGGTCGAAAAGGCGGATCCGGGGCTTGTGAAATACTGCTTCGATCTCATGGATCGGATCGGCGGGATGATGAAAAATCCGTTCCTCAAAAGTCTCAGAGAGCAGGTTGATCGCGGCAGAGGCCTTTCAATGAAGCAGTTCGTCGTTCTTGCCAGGGCCGTGGGCGAAAATGCCTCATCGCTTCCGGACTGCGCAGAAATCCGCGCGAAACTCGAGCCGTTCGTGCCCAACGGATTCTCTAAAAAAGATGATAATCCGACGATTCCTGAACTGTTAAAGTTGATGATGACCGTTACCGAATGGCGGGACCCTTCGAAAAAGGGCAAGAAGGTCTACGACGACAAAGGTTTTGTGGAGTCGCTCGCGGAGCAGTATGAAAGGCGTCATTCCCTCAGCGATCGCCAGATTATGGCGCTTAAGCGCGTGGCTGTCGCCTATCGCGATAAGATACCTGATTTTGCCGAGAAGGCGGCGGCGTTGGGAATCGAGAATATACCTTCGAGCCGTGACAAGGACGCCGAAGTCATTAAGGGCGTCGATGATGCGGTGAAGGTGAAACGCAAAGGCGGTAAAAAGGCGTGAGTCTAAAGGCCCGGACAATTTCAGGAGACGCGGCGACCGAAAAATTCGCTTTGTATCTGGCCGCAGAGCGAAATCTTTCGGGGCATACCCTAGATGGCTATATGTTGGACTTGAAACAGTTCGCGAACTTCTGCTGGCCGGATGCCGTCGAGGGTGCCAGAGCGTGGGGCTCGGCGGGTTTGAGCGAGGCGCGGCGTTTCCTCTCCGATCTTACGAAAAACGGCGCGGGCGCGACGACGGTGCGCCGCAAGCTGGCGGCCCTCAGGACGTTTTACCGTTATCTCCAGCGCGAGGGCGTGGTCGTCGACAATCCCTTTTCCACGCTTAAAGGCCCCAGAAAGGTCAAAACCCTTCCGAAGGTTCTTTCAATCGGAGACATTCAGAAATTCCTGGA
>JAGCJE010000147.1 GCA_017648225.1 Kiritimatiellia bacterium
GTCAAGGAAGGTCTTTTTGGAATTGATGTTAGGGCCAATACCGAGGCGATTAGATCGGCGGTGGAGCGTTGTGCCGCCCAGTCGCTCGGCGAGGTCAGATTTCCAGCGGGCCTATGGCGTACAGGACCGATCCACCTGAAGTCGAACGTTCATTTAAGACTCGACGAAGGCGCGTTTATTATTTTCGAGGACGATCCGAAACTTTGTCTCCCCGTCGTAAAGACAAGCTGGGAGGGCGTCGAATGCATGAATTATTCTCCTCTCGTTTACGCGTACGGATGCACCAATGTCGGAATTGTCGGAAAGGGGACGCTCGCGCCGAAAATGGCTAAGTGGCGCGATTGGTTTGTCGGCGGCGAGATACATAAGCGCATTCGCGGTGAAGTGTTTAGGCAGATGATGAACGGCGAGAGCGTCGAAAAGCGCGTGCTCGCAGAGCGCGGCGGATATTTCCGGCCTCAGCTCATCCAGTTCAACCGCTGTAAAAATGTTGTTTTGAAAGATTTTAAAATTCGCGAATCTCCGTTTTGGACTGTTCACCTTTTAAGGTGCGACGGTGTCGAAATCTCAGGGATAGACTCTCGAGCTCTGGGACATAATTCCGACGGTATCAATCTCGAAAAGACCAAGAATGTGACCGTGCGAGACTGTAAACTTCATCAGGGCGACGACGGCGTTGTTGTCAAAGCGGGCCGTAACCGAGACGGATGGGACGGCGAATCAAAGAGTTGCAACATCGATATAGAAGGTGTCAGGCTCGTTGAGGGTCACGGTCTATTGGTTATCGGTAGCGAACTTTCGGGAGGTGTCGAGAATGTGACGATGCGCAATTCATCCCAGACGGGCGCGTCGTTCGCGCTTTTTTCGCTGAAGACAAATTCGCGTCGCGGAGGTGAAATCAGAAATATACACATGGAGAATTGCCGTTCCGACACGGTGCGCGATGTTGTCAGCGTCCGTACAGATTCGAGCGCCTATCCGTATCCTGTAGATGTCGTGCGCCGCACCATAATTGACGGAATTACGATTCGTGACTGTTCGGTCGGAAAGGCGTCGTCGTTCTGTTCGGTGAAGGGAGATAAAAACTGCCTTGTATCCAATCTGCGTCTTGAGCGCGTCAAAGCCGATGTCGTAGGAACTGATGCGATTGATGCCTCGTTATGCCAAGGCTTTAGTACGAACGGAGTCGCTTTTACCGAGATTGATCCTAATAAGGCTCAATGGATATGGGATGTCCCAAAACCGTGGTATGCCGAGTATGATATGAGCGCATATCTCCCGGATGCAAAGGCTCTTGAAGATTTGGGCGAGCTTGGTGACTTCAGGCTTTCTTTCGACTTTAAGGCGAAGAACGAAGATGCCGCGCTTTTGATTCGCGACTCCGGGGCGGTAAGTTTATCAAGTCCCGTCGGCTCTGTTGTGTCCTATAAGCCTCTTTACGATGCCTTTGATTCTTCAAAAGAGGTTCAGCGTATTGAGATAATCGTGCATCGTCGCGCTATCAGCGTGTCGGTCAACGGCTTTGAGGTTGTGTGCAACGAAAGGCTTGCCAATTTTCCAGATAGGGGCAGACTAAAGGTTCGCGGAGCTGAAATATCGAATGTTGTCTTGGAGCCTATTCTCGGTCAGAAATATTAAACAGATAATAGCCATGTTCAGAAAAATTATTCTACTTAGTATTTTAGTTTTTTCATTCGCGGCGTTTGGCGCGATAGAGAAGATCGAGCTTCGCAAAGGGTGGCGTTTTGAACGCGAGAAATTTGACGAAACGAAATCTCAAGAGGTTATAAAGTTTAGGAGCGGCGCGCTTTTAAAGGCGTTGAAGGGCGATTATTCGGCGGCGCCGGAGCTATATTGGACCAAGTGCGGCTATGATGATTCAAAATGGCGCGAGGTGACCGTTCCTCATGACTGGGGAGTGGAAAAACCTTTTGACTCATCTCGCAGGTACGGAGACGCGTTTCTCGATGTCACCGGGGCGGGGCGTTACCGCTTAGACTTTTTCGCGCCCGAATCATGGCGAGGCAAGACGGTTTATTTCGAGTGCGATGGCGCGATGAGTTACTCGATGGCCTACGTGAACGGTTCGTTCAAGGGCGGCTGGCCATACGGATATACGCGCTGGCGAATCGATATGACGAAATCGCTCGAATTCGGCAAGACCAACACTCTGGCGATAAGCTGCGTCAACATTCCCGATTCTTCGCGCTGGTATACGGGCGGCGGACTTTACAGGCGCGTAAGATTTTTGATCTGTCCCGAAGATCACGTGCTGCCTGGGTCTGTTCACATTACCACAAGCGATATCACCGGGAAGAGCGCAAAGGTGCATATCCGTTATGAAATGTCAATGTCCGGATTTAAGGAGAAATCGTTTACCGTAAAGAATCCCCGTCTGTGGGATATCGACGATCCGTACCTTTACACCGTGAATGTCGAGGGGAACGATTACCGCTACGGCATCCGTACGATTTCGTACCACGCGGACGGGCGCGGCTTTATGCTCAACGGAAGAAGCGTTCCTTTGAACGGCGTTTCAATGCATCACGAGTTCGGCGTTTTAGGAGCGGCGTGGAACCGCAAGGCCCAGAAGCGCCGGCTTCTTCTATTCAAGGAAGCCGGCGTCAACGCGATCCGCTCGTCGCACAATCCTCCCGATGAAGGGCTTCTTGAACTCTGTGATGAATTGGGCCTTCTGGTCAAGGATGAGGTTTTTGACGAGTGGCGCCACATCGGGCATGCGGGAAAACGTAAAAACGGCTATACGAATCTGTTCGACGACTGGCATGAGCTTGATCTCAAGGCGTGGGTTCAGACGGACCGCAACCATCCCTCGGTCATAATGTACTGCATCGGAAATGAGATTTGTGACGGGTTTCAGAAATTCTGTCCGCCGGAAGAATATGTTTCAAGAGCGCGTTCGATGGAGAAGATAGTCCGGGGCGAAGACTCGACGCGTCCTTGCACACTGGCGAACAACAATCCCGCGAATTTTACGAATAATTTCCCGTCCGTTATGCCGATTATGGGGTGCAATTATTTTTCATGGCAGTTTCCCGAACTTAAAAAGCGCTATCCCCATGTTCCTTTCTTTTCGACCGAGAGCGTCTGCTTGAGCTCATCGCGAGGCGTTTATCATTTTCCGGTGGTCCAGAAGTGGAGCGAGGTGAAGGGTGTCGATTTTTATAATTCATCGTATTGCTGGGAGTCTGCCGATTGGGAGAAGATTGATGAAGGATGGGCTTCGGCTCCAGATGCGCAATGGTGGTGGATGGACAAGGTGGGGACAAGTCTCGGTGAATTTATATGGACGGGGATAGATTATCTCGGAGGACCTTACTGGTGTGACACATGGCGTAAGAATCCAGTCTTTACCGATTCCGAAAAGCAGCGTCGTGCGGACGACGA
>JAGCJE010000148.1 GCA_017648225.1 Kiritimatiellia bacterium
ACGATCGCGGCGGCAACGCGAAGCGTTAAGCCGCAAGTGAGCGGAATCGCTTCAATCGTGCGAATGCACGATTCGTCACCGACTCAGTTTTCGTGTATCGCCGCGGAGCGGCTATTAAGCGTAGCGCAAAACTAAACCTTCTGCTACAAAACTCCCTATATCACTAATCCGAGACCGCATTTATACATAGCATGGCAACAAGCAAGCAACAATAGAGCGCGAAGCCATTGACGGCTAAACAATAATTACTGTTGTAGAGACGAGGTATCGCTTTTCCAGATTTTCAGACAATAAAACACCAATTCCTCATTATGAAATCAGGGTGCAACGAAAATCCAACCCAAATAACTGGAAATATTCCAGGCCACTGTCACTGAAAGACACCTGGCGAGGATTGACGCAAAACAAATATCCGCTTTATGGTATAATATTTTGATTATGACGAAAGCATGGAGCATACTGCCTGACGAATGGAAGCCGATTCTCAAAGAACGCGGCTTGAGGCCTTTTCGCGCCGACCAGATCCTTCAATCGCTTTACCGCGATTATATCGACGACTGGGACAGCGCGACGACATTGCCTAAGGATTTTCGCGAAACTCTGAAAACGGAGTTTCCGCTCACTAACGCCAAAGTACTCGATACCTCGCGCTCCGAAGACGGAACGACTAAACTGCTCGTCGGCTTTGACGACGGCAATAGCGTCGAGACCGTTCTCATTCCCGCGACGGGCCGCTTCACCCAGTGCATCTCAACCCAAGTCGGCTGCGCGATGGGTTGCGCCTTCTGCGCCAGCGGTTCACGCGGCGTGGTCCGCTCGCTTACGGCCGACGAAATCGTAGCCCAATATCTCCTCGCGAGAAAATTCGGAGAAATAACCAACATCGTCGTTATGGGCATGGGCGAACCATTCGCCAACTACGACGAAACGATGCGCGCTTTAAAACTCATAAACGCCGGCAAAGGCCCCAACCTCGGAGCGCGTCACATTACGATCTCCACCTGCGGCATCGTGCCCGGCTTCGAGCGCCTCGCCGCCGAGGGCATCCAGTTCGAGCTTTCCGTCTCGCTCCACGCGCCGAACGACGCTCTTAGAAGCGAACTTATGCCCGTAAACCGCCGCTGGCCAATCGACGAACTTCTTCAGGCATGCGCCGACTATACGCGAAAAACAAAGCGGATAATCACGTTCGAATATACCGTCATAAAAGGCGTTAACGATTCGCGCGCTAACGCCGAGGAGCTCGCCCGCCAGGTTAAGCGCGTACCTATGGCGAAAGTCAACCTGATTCCGCTTTCGCCCGTCTCCCACAGACCCGACTTCAGGACGCCCGACGAGAAGGCCCTTCTCATGTTTCTCGACGTCCTGATGAAAAACAAAATCCAAACAATGCTGCGGCGCTCGCGCGGTAAAGACGCGAACGCCGCCTGTGGTCAACTTCGTTTAAGAAACCTCCCCAATTAAGGAGGTTTCTCTTTTCTTGATTTTTATTCTGCTCCAAGACAGATGCCGTTTTCCTTGAGGTCTTCGGCGTCAAGCGCATATACGGGATCGATTTCAACCGGCACGGACTCGTCGACCGTCACGCCGCACTCCTTAAGCCAGGAGCGCCACTTCGCCTGCATATCCGCCTTGCAAGAGGCGGGAGAGTCTGCCCCTTCCGCGTTCTTTACGGGCGAGAACTCATCCTTGGGATCAAACGCGAGGAACGTCGCCGTCTTGGCGTTGGGAAGAATGTCGAAGATAAACTTCTCGAACTTGTAGCCGTTCGGCTCGGAAGGCTTTACGAGAGCGCCCTTTTCGTCGACATAGGGAATCTTCTTGAACGCCAGATGAAGCGGCATGGGACGCGCGGCCTCGCGCTCCAAGAACGCGCGGTCGAAAACATGAATGGCGGGCGAACCGTAAAGGAAGTAGAGCTTGCCGCTCTTATCCTTGCGATTGCACTGCTCGTCTGTCATTTCAGTATACTCGACCATGCGGTAGGTGTCGCCGAAACGCATAGGCATACCGACTTTCTCCTTCGGATCGCGCTTCGCGCAAAGCTTGAGAGAATACTCGGACTTGTTCATCACGTGATAGCCGATGAACGCGGGATCGGCGATTTCGACGAGAGGATTGTCGACCTGGAAGAAAAAGACCGACCTGATGCCGCGCTTCTTCATATCGGCGAGCGCGCCGGAACGCTTAAGCGCCGCGAGAAGTCCGCCGTGACCGTCGGGACTCATGAAGATATGACCGGGTTGATCGAGAATGATCTTGCCCTCGGCGCTCATCCCGGGCCACATGCCCTGAGTAAAGAAAAACACGTCGTCGGGATTAAGACCGAAATAGTCGTTCTCTTCGAAGCACTGAACCGTTGCGGCGTTGTTGGCCTCGCTCGTCATCACGTAGAACGGAATGGACGCGCCGTAGCGGATCGAACGGGCAAGAATCTTACGGGCGTGAAAATAAAAGAGCGGCGCGTTTGTTATGGGGCCGATCTCGTAACAGCCCTTAGGACCGTCGTACCCAAGACGCGAGCCCTGACCGCCCGCGACGAGAAGCGCGGCCACGCGGCCTTCCGAAAGTTCAACTTCACCGGCGGCACGGGCCTCGGCAAGCTTTTTGCCTTTAAGGACCGCGACTTTCGGAGCCTTGCCCTTGGAACTGTCGGGAACGTCGGCGCCCTTGCCGAGAGCCTCCGCGCAGCGCGCGACGCTCTTGGGATCGATCGTCGCGATCTGCTCGAGAAGTGCCTCACGCTCCTTCTTGTTAAGCTTCTTCCAATGTTTAAGAACATGTTCCTGCGAACATTTAGCGAGAAGTTTTTCAGCCTCCTGATAATTCATACTGATTCCTTTCGTTTTCTTAAATTATACCGATGATCTGAAAAAAGTTCAAGCGAATAAGCATCTTACCGCATCGTCGATACCGTCGAGATCGACGACTTTCGTCTGGACGACCGGAAGCGACTCGAGCTCGGCGAAACTGGGCGGAGGATTTTTAAGAACATCCGCGCCGAACGCCCTTTCGCAGGTCTCGGGAAATTTGTAGGGCGTCGCGGTCGCGGCGACGACGAGCGCGTTGCCGTCCTTCGGATATCCGAGAGCGCGGGCCACCGCCGTCGCGACGGCCGTGTGGGGGTCGAGCTCGTAGCCGCACTTTTCGCGCATGCGGCGCATCTCGGCCTCGGTCTCCTCGGGCGTCGCGACGCCCCCTTCAAACTCGGCGAGCAGTTTCGCCTTCGCCTTGTCGTTGAGCTCGTAGCGACCCTTGACGGCAAGATCGTTCATGAGACGCTCGACCTCGGCGCCGTCGCCGTCGTTCAAAAGCCACAGAAGACGCTCTACGTTCGACGACTTTCTGATATCCATTGAAGGAGAGTTCGTTACCGTAAACTTTTCGCCGGGATCATAAACGCCCGTCTTAACGAAACGCGCGAGAACATCGTTCACGTTGGACGCGCAGATAAACTTACCGATCTTCGCGCCCATCATCTTGGCGTAGTAGGCCGCAAGAATGTTGCCGAAGTTACCCGAGGGAACGACGACATCGAACGACTTACCGACGAGTTTCGAACCGGCGAGAAGATAATAGGCGATCTGCGGGATAAGGCGCCCTGTATTGATCGAGTTGGCGCTCGAAAGCGTAACGCCTGCGGCGGATGCCTCCGCGGCGATCGCCTTATCGGCGAAAATGCGCTTCACCGCCGCCTGGGCGTCGTCGAAGTTGCCCTTGATGGCGACGGCATGGACGTTCGCGTCGGCGGGCGTCGTCATCTGGAGACGCTGAACACGCGAAGTGCCTACGTTGGGATAAAATACGAGAACCTCAGTCCCGTCGACACCGGCGAAACCCTGCATCGCGGCGGAACCCGTATCGCCGCTCGTCGCGGTGAGAATAAGAACGCGCTTTCCGCCGGCGGCATGCTTCATGAAAACGGGAAGCATCGAAAGAGCAACGTCCTTAAACGCGCCCGTCTTACCGTGAAAGAGCTCGAGAATATGCATCGAGTCGGCTTCGACGAGAGGAGTCGCGTCGCCCTTCGGGAAACGCGAAAGAAGTCTTTCGACGGCGTCGGTGCGGACGGACGCGGGAAGATCGTCGAAAAGACGCGCAAGGACAAATTCCTCGGCCTCGCCGAGATCGGCGAAAACGGGAAGATTTTCTTCCTTCGTCACTACGGAAGGAACGTAAAGACCTCCGTCGGGAGCGAGCCCCTGAAAGACGCTCTCTGCGGAATTAGCCTCGAAACCTTTTCTTGTGCTTACAAATTTCATTTTAAATCTCCGTTTTATTTCGAGAAGAGGAACTCGACGACATCGCCGTCCTGCATCTCATACGCTTTACCTTCGGGCCTCAACGCTCCCGCCGCGCGGGCGCCAGACGTACCGTTATATTTCACGTAATCGTCGTACGCGACGACCTCAGCACGGATAAAACCCTTTTCAAAGTCGGTATGAATTACGCCCGCGCACTGCGGAGCCTTCCAGCCGCGCTTGAAAGTCCAGGCGTGTGTCTCCTTTACGCCGGAGGTAAAGTAGCTCGCGAGACCGAGCGTATCGTACGCGAGTTTAATCGTACGGTCGAGAGAACTCTCGGTTAAGCCGTACGAATCAAGAAACTCCTTAGCCTCGGTTTCGTCGAGACCCGCGAGATCCGCCTCCATCTGGGCGCAGATCACAACCGTCTGGCAGCCCTGCTTTGAAGCGTATTCGCGAAGTGCCGCGACATGGGCGTTATCGCCGCCCGTCACGTCATCTTCAGAAACGTTGGCGCAGAAAATAACGGGTTTGTCGGTCAAAAATCTCAATTCTTTCAAAACGGGCAGAATCGCGTCGCCTTCCGCTCGAGGGAAGGAGCGGACGGACTTACCCTCTTCAAGATGCTTGAGAAGCGCTTCGCACGCCTCGGCCTCGGGACGGACGGTGGGCTTCGCCTGGGCTTCCTTTCTTACGCGCTCATAGCGGCGCTGTAGCTGCTCCATGTCGGCGAGAACAAGCTCAGTTTCGATTACCTCGGCGTCGCCGACGGGATCGATCGGAGCCGACTTGTTGCCGCCTTCCTGAACATGGATGATATCGTCATTCTCAAAGCAGCGCACAACATGGAGAATCGCGTCGCATTCACGGATGTTGGCGAGAAACTTGTTGCCCAGGCCTTCGCCTTTCGACGCGCCTTTGACGAGACCGGCGATATCGGTAAACTCGACCGTCGCACGGATAATCTGGGACGTACCGTCGATTTTGGCGAGCGCCTCAAGGCGCGAATCCTTAACCTCAACGATCGAAGAATTCGGCTCGATCGTACAGAACGGATAATTCTCGGCGGCGGCCTGCTGCTTTTTGGTTAATGCGTTGAACAAGGTCGACTTGCCTACATTTGGCAGCCCCACAATTCCTACAGAGAGACTCATTTTGATTCGGTTTCTTTAGTTGTAAATTTCCAATCTGGATACATCGTCTTCAGTTGGGTTTCATAAAATTGAGCGTCGACGACGCGGTCTTCTTTAAGCGCGTTGAGATAAAGTTTCTCAAGGCGTAAGACCGTGTTTGATCGCATTTGAGCAAGAGTAGCATCGTCCATCTCCGAGAGAATGCGTTTTGAACGGTGAAGCGCACGTGATCCACGGGGAATCCCAGGGTCGTTTTCAGGAAGCTTAACCGCTTCAGAACTCTTCGCTTCTTCTGTGCCGACCGGCTCAAGGTCTCGGATCGTCTTCTCTGGATGAAGAGCTCTTTCACGTTCATCAAGTTCACTCTTGTATTCCGCAAGTTCGCGCTCCATTCGCGCGATATCCATCAAACGGAATTCATAAACCTTTTTCTCCGCGATAATTTTTTCGGAAGCCAGCTTTTCTCTTTCAAGTTCAGCGGCTGCGGCTTCAGCCTTGGCAGCCTCGGCAGCAGCGTCCCTCTTCGCCTTCTCGCTCAACGCCTTAGCCGCATCGGCCTTCGCCTTCTCCGCGGCGCTCTTCTCGGCGGCGGTCTTCGCATCCGCCTCGGCCTTAAGCCTAAGTTCTTTCGCTTTTTGCAATTCGGCTTCTTCACGGGCCTTGTCAGCGAGAGCCTTTTCATTGTTTACTCTTGCAGCCTCGGCTTCAGCCTCCGCCGTTTTGCGTTCGCTTTCAGCCCGGCGCTCCGCCGCCTTCGCCGCATCGGCCTTCGCCGATTCAGTCCGTTCGTTACTCTTTGCGATTTTCTCTTCGCTCTCAAACGCCGCAGCCTCGTTCTCGGCTTTCGCCGCGTTGGCGTTGGCTATCGCGGTTTTTGAATTTGTGTGAATAACACCGAAGACACACGCGGCGATAACCGCGAGCGCAGAAAGAATAACGCTTAATGTCTTTATGTTCACTTTACATTCTCCTAAAACTCTTCTCAAGTAATCGTCATATCGGCATTTATTACTTTTTAGTAGTCTCGGGTGTTGCGTTTAAATCGTCTAAAAGCGCAGCGCCGTTAGAAGCATCAGATTCCTGGGCGGCTTTCTTTTCGTCCGCTTCGGCTTTCTTGATATCCTCTTCGGCCTTAGCAAGTTGTTTAGCGCGAAGTTCACCAGCCAACTTTTTAAGCGCCTCCTGACTTTTGCCATCAAGCATCTGCTCTTCTAATTCTTCTTGACGCTCCTTATCAAGTTCTTCCTTATGCATCTTAATCCAAAGAGCACGCTCCTCTTCTGATAGTTTTTCAAGCTGCTTGGCGCGTTTGACCTTCTCCTGCTCGATGGCAATACGAGTCTTGCGCTCCTCATCCTGCTTCTCCCATTCATCCTTAAGGCGACGGAGCTGTTCCTTCTTCGATACGCCATCCGAAAGGTCAGAAGCCGACCATCCTGCGTCGTCCCAAGGATTGGGATCGGAAAGAGTTTTCTTACGGCGAATTGCTTCAACCTTAGCAGCATCAGCGTCATCTAGAACGTAAGGAGTCATAAATATAAGCAATTCAGAACGCTCTTCAGACGTTTCTGTACTTCCAAACAACCATTTTCCGACATAGGGAATGTCTTTTAAAATTGGGATACCCGATTCGGACTCTCTTAAATTCTTGGTTATCAATCCACCCAAAATAACAGACTGATTGTTTTCCAAAATAATATCTGAAGTCATCTTTCTAGTTAAGGAAACGTCAACTTGTGTTGCTGTATATGCACTACCCTTTGGCATAAGCATATCTTGCTTACCACCAATTTGTGAATATTCCTCTTCAACATTAAGCATTACTGTTCCGTTAGGATTGATTTTAGGCTTAATTTTCAAGGTTATACCCAACTCTTTGGCAGAATAGTTCGGAGAGGGCATTCCACTCCCATTATATCCAGAAACCGCAGACCAACCTGTTAACAACTGATAAGATTGTGTAGCCTCAATAGTTGCTTCTTTATTATCAACTGTCATAACAATTGGCGACGCTAAATATTTTGCTCTGCTGTCTGTTTTTGAAGCAGTGATAATTGCTGTTAAATCTAATTTCTTGGAGCTCACTAAATAGTTTATGCCTGCACCTGTAGGCGTATATTTAATTACATCCTCTGCCAAAGACAAATCAGCAGGAAGTTCATTTTCTCCATCCTTCTTACCTTCATTAGCATCTGGACGTGGTGATCCTGTGCCTCCGCCGCCTGCTAACCCCATATTATAATTCCGTCCTTTTGATGTTTGATGAAACCAATCTATGCCAGTTTTCAACCCATCGCCTAAATTTACCTCGATAATCACAGTCTCGATCAACACCTGGCTGAGCTTGATGTCCATCGACTCGATAATCTTTTCAATTGTAGGAACGAGTTCCTTCTGGGTCATGACTACGAGACCGTTGATACGCTTGTCGGCGAGAACGACCGTATTGTCTTTGGTGAGTTCACCGGCCTTCGCGTCGCCGGAGCGCTGATTGGCGGCGGTGCGCTGAGTTGCCGTATTACGGTTCGCGGTAGATGTACTGCGCGTTAAATTGCCGCTCGTTCCGCTCCGCGCCGCCTGATTCTGATTACCCTTGCCGGAGCTGGAGGACGCGTTGCCGATAAGCTCGTTGATCATATCACTTACGTCTTCGGCCTCGGCGTACTTAAGACGATAGACCTTAACCTGGGTATCGGGAGTCGTCTCGACGTCGAGCTCCTTGATAACCTTATCGAAGAAGTCCATATTTGTCTTCGCGGTCACGACGATAAGCTTATTAGAGCGCTCGTCGGACATTATGAGAACCTTGCCGCGGATAAGGCCCCTGTCGGCGTCGGAAACGCTCGTCGTCTTCGACTCGACATTAACAGGCTGAGCGGGCTGATTGCCGGGCTGATTGGGGCGACGCAGCAGATTACCGTTATTGTTGAGCGGCATACGGCTGTAGCCGCCGGGGTACATCATCGGATATCTATTGTAAGGATAATTCCCCTGGGCGTTCCTCGCCGCGACGCCCTGATTCTCAAGAGCCTTCTGAGACTCCTGGACGATCAGCTCGAGCGCAACCTTTATCTCGGCGGCGGAGGCGTTTACAATCTGACGGACGAAAACATTCTCGTTAACGGGAGTTCCGACATCGATCTGACGGGCGACTTCGCGCATACGGTTGATGTTCATACGCGTATCGGTTACGAGAATCTTACCGATGCGCTCATAGACGAGCAGAAGCCCCTTCGGCGACTTAAGCCCCTCAAGAGCGGTCTTCGCCTCCTCGACAGGGATATTCTTAAATGTCACAAAAATCGAAACAACCTTGTTGTCGTCAGGAAGCTCGGCATCCTCATCGAGAATAAGCGGAATACCTTCCTGGCGGACTTTATCGCGCGGGAGCGCACGGACAAACTTCTCGCCGTAATTCTCCATATGAACGCCGTTCATTTCGAGAGCTTCCTCGATAACGAAAATCTGCTCCTCCTTCGTGAGTTTCTGACCGGGAGCGGACTGGATTGTAATCGTAACCGACTGAACGGAGGGATCTTTAAGTACCGTGCGCCCGACGAGCTGGGAATACGCCTCGAAAACGATATCGAGAGCCGCTTCCTTAAAATTCAAATCGGACGACGCGTCGCCCGTAAGCCCCTTGAGCGCGGCGACCTCGGCCGTTCCCGTACCCATTGATGCGGCAGCTGCGGGAGCGGCGCCTGCGCCCTCGCCTCGCGGCGACAAGAGGTTACGCCTAAAACCTTGCGCAAAGACGACACCTGTAGACAAGATCGTCAAAATCAAAACAGCGGATATTTTATTTTTGAACATAAATTTTTTACCTTTCAATCCTCATCCGTCTTAAACATGCAAATAATGGTCATTTTACCTTTCATAAAGCCCTGTTGCTTGACGATAGGTGAAAAATTCAACGTTTTAACGTCAAAAAGTCCGACTTTAGTGTTCTGAAGCGTATAAAGGAATTTAACGATACTCTCCACCGCACCCGTCCACGCTACATCGAAAATCTTGCACTGCATTTCGCTCGATACTTCTGTATCGTCGTGAACTTCCCTGATATCATCGATTTTTATATTGTTTTCGTTGGCGATATCGCCGATTATGCGCATCCATTCGGTATCGGCGGATTTACCTTTCTCGATTACGGGGATGCTGGCGACAGCCTCATCGTATTGCGCTTCCAATTCCTTCTGCCTGCCGATTTCTCTTTTTTCCCGCAACACTTTCAGTTCTTCGTTTCTGAGTTTTTTCTTCGCCATCATGCGGGAATTGGAGCGCAAAAACCAGAATGCGATCGTCGCGAAGTAAAGAATCAGAATCGCGACTCCCGAGAGAATGGCCTTTTCTTTAAGGGACATTTTAGCCATTACTCAACCTCCTCTTCCTCTTTAAAGGAACACTCGTATGAAAAGTTTACTCCGCCTTTGGACGCTTTGGAGACTTTGGGCGGCAAAACCTTCTTGAAGAAAGGCGTATCGGAATCTTCATCGTTCCCGCTTACGGAGGAAAGCATCACGTCAGAAAGGATATCTTTAAACTCCAAGGCCATATTGTTTCCAGATACGTATTCAATATCTGAAATAAGACCTGAAAACTTCAATGAATCGCCCTTGTTAAAGTTCCAACTTTTAAAAACGAAACCTTCAGGAACATCCTCCGCTACAACCCTGAGAGTTTCAAGCGCTCCGAGATTGTAATTGGACGCGCTTTTAACGGATTCGACCTGGGCTTTGCGGGCACGGACTTTTTTATATTGGGCGCTATGAAGTTTACTTATATTCTTCTGGGCGTTGATTTTGTAGTCGTAATATTTAGGTACGCCGATAATTACGCCAAGCATCGCTAACCAGATCAAAAGAGCGCCTGCGATAAAACGCTTGAATTTAGACTTGAAGCGGGTCTCCGCAAGAAACTCATTCCATGAATCGGGCAACGCGTTGAACGAAGCGGCGTCGCGGGTACGCTCAATGACTCCCGCGTATGGGTCGCATGTCGAAATGTCGATCTCGCGAACGGGAGCGAAATCTGAAACCGCGGAAAAATCAAGATCACCCGAGACCAGAATCTCGGCTAATGGAGCGGGGCCCGCGAACGACTCCGCCTCTATCAAGGAAAGCATCGTCTCCCTCTTCAGGTCGCACTCCAAAGGCAACGCGCGAACGACCACGGGGCAGTCACCGTCAAGGACAAAAAGAGAAATAACCGAAGCGTCCGCCATGAGCAGGAGTCTGCGGGAATCATCAGATACGGAAACCTGCGACCAGGCGTTGCGCAATACGCCCAGCGCCAGCGAATCTACACGGGTAACATTAAGCTTCGCCGCGTCAAGAGCGTCGCCGATATCGTCGGCGGAGCCTTCGGGCAAGGCGGCCGCCAACACTATGCGGCCCGTTTCCGTTTCGCGAACGACCTCGTAGGAAACATGAATAGGCTCATCGGGATAAGGCGAAAACGCCTTGAAAATCTCGGTAAGAAAGGCGTCCGGATTTTCGACCTCTGCAGGAATTTTTACGACTTTTACCAGCAAACGATCAAGCGGCAACGCCAGCACAGCCTCATTACCGCCGTCACCCTTTACGGGTACGCTCAACTCGCCGTTTTGAAAAACGGCTATTTTTATGTCGTCAGCCATTTAAGGGAAACATCCTCCGATGATAACTTTTCACTTTGATATTATATCAAAAACAACTCCTGAAATGCCAACCCTAATTGCATTGCGCCGGAAGGAGGAATTTGATAAACTTAATCCAGTTCCGTCAGCGAGAATCAATCAAACGGGTGCGAGAGCATTATACGACACATTTTCAAAGGAAACATTCTTATGAGCAATCTTCCGGAAAAACATTTCAAACATTGTGTGAACGCGCTAAAGTATTCTTTGCAGGGATTTATCGCATGCTTTAAAAACGAGGTCGCGTTCAAACAGGAGGTGTTTGTCGGCATACTCAACCTTATAGCGGTTTTTGCACTCCCGCTTCATTTCGGCATACGCCTTTTGATGATAACGCTGTGGGTGCTTTTAATCTGCGTCGAATTACTCAATTCATCCATTGAGGCGGTCGTAAACATCGCCTCTCCGCAATATCATGAACTGGCCAAACGGGCAAAAGATTACGGAAGCGCGGCAGTTTTCTGCATTTTGACGCTTTTCTTCGGAGGTTGGATCATTATCGCGTCATACTTCATATACAAACTGATGTAAATGAAGCAAAATACGTTCCATTCCTCCAGTTCGCCGGCTTACTGACGGATTACGCCGTCGCCGGTTACCGTATATTTGTAGGTCGTAAGTTCCTCAAGCCCCATCGGACCGCGAGCGTGAAGTTTATCGGTCGAAATTCCGATCTCTGCGCCCATGCCGAACTCGGCGCCGTCGGTGAAGCGGGTCGAGACGTTGTGATAGACGCACGACGAATCGACATCGCGCAGGAATTCCGCAGCGCGCGCCTCGTCGAGCGTAATGATCGCGTCGCTGTGACCGGACGAATTCGCGTTTATGAAATCGATCGCCGCGCGATAGTCCGCAACCGTCGCGACATTGAGGTCGAGCGACAGATACTCCGAACCCGCCTCGTTCTCATGGAGCGTAACACCTTTATCGGCAGCCCACGCCTTAACCATCGGCAGGAACATCGGCGCCAGCTTCTCGTGGACGAGCAGCGTTTCGACCGCATTGCATGCGCTCGGACGCTGAACCTTCGCGTTGTCGATGATCGAAAGCGCCATAGACATATCGGCCTTGTCGTCGACGTAAATATGGCATACGCCTTTGTAATGTTTAAGAACGGGGATCAAAGCCGCCTCGCACATCGCGCGGATGAGGCGCTCGCCTCCACGTGGAATCGCGACATCGATAAGACCGACCGCACGAACCATTTCGGCTACCGCGGCGTGATCAAGAATCTCGACGAACTGCACCGCGCCGGAAAGAGCGCCGAGCGCCTTGCGGAGCGACTTCGCGAGAGCCGCGTTGGAACGGATCGCCTCTTTCCCGCCGCGAAGGACAATGGCGTTGCCGGTCTTCAGGCAAAGTGCGGCAGTGTCGACTAAAACGTTTGGGCGCGACTCGAAAACGACGGCGACGACCCCGAACGGTTCGCGCACCTTCCTGATGCTGATTCCGCTCGGGCGCTCACGCGTCCATATCGTCTCGCCGACCGGATCGGGGAGAGAGGCGACGTATTCGACGCCCTCGACCATCGAATCAAAACGCGCGGGCGTAAGTGTAAGGCGGTCGGTCATCGCGGCGGAAAGTCCGGATTCCACGGCGGCTTTTACATCCTCGGCGTTCGCCGCGTAAATCTCTTCTCTGTCGGCGCGAAGCTGCGCGGCGACGGCGCGGAGCGCGGCGTTCTTCTCTTCCGTCGAAAGTTTTCTCAGTTCGGCGGCAGCGGCGCGCGCGGCGACGGCGAGCGAACGGATTGTTTCCTGAATAGTCGATGTCTCCATACTGAATCACCTCAAAGAGCGTTACCGGGGAAGAACGTGCCGATTTCACGACCGGCGGCGAGCTGAGAAAGAGTAGCCTTACGGCCGTTGGCGATGTAGGTGTCGATGCCGCTTTGAACGGCGGCCTTGACGGCCTTGAGCTTGGAATCCATTCCACCTTTCGAGAGAGAACCCTTCTCCTTGGCGCGCACAAGCTTCATGACGTTGCGGAAGCTCACGACCTCGGGTATGCGCTTACCCTCGGCATCGAGAAGCCCGTCGACCGTCGTCAGAAGAACGAGCGTATCGGCGCGAACGAGCTTGGCGATAAGAAAGCTGAGCCAGTCGTTGTCGCCGAAAGTGTGACCTTTGATCTCTTCATCCGCGACAACGTCATTCTCGTTGACGATCGGTACGATGCCGGCGCGAACGAGATGATCGAGAGACTTCTTGACGTTCTGGCTCTTTCGGCGCTCTTCGAAATCGTCGTGCGTAAGCAGGACCTGACCGATCTTAACGCCTCGGTCGCCGAAGAGCTTTTCGTATTCGCATATGAAACGGGCCTGGCCTACGGCCGCGCACATCTGAATATCGTTCGTGTCGGCCGGTCTGGACGAAAGTCCCAACGCCTCGACACCTGCCGCAACAGCTCCGGAAGAGACGAAAATCACCTCATAGCCGGCCTTTCGCAAAGCGCAGATTCCGTCGACGATGCGTTTCAAAGCGACACGGTCAGGACGACCCGCTTTAGTAGCGATTGCGTGGGTTCCTACCTTGACTACCACGCGCGAAGAATATTTCTGTTCTATCATATCCTTAAATTATACCATAAAATGGGGGTTTTATGCTATTTCTACCGCCACTGGAATATCCCCACATTTCCCCATTTGCCTTTATTCATTCTGTACAACAGTAATAACTATAATCTTATCACTCCTCATTCCTGCCGTGACTTTTCATATCGCGGCGGATGTTGCTGCAAC
>JAGCJE010000019.1 GCA_017648225.1 Kiritimatiellia bacterium
GACGACAATTTCGGCGAATCAAGAATACACGGGCACAACAACAGTTTCGGAAGGTACGACCCTTTCGGTTGGCGGAGGCGTTACGTTTGCCGGTTCCGTAGAGTTCAAATCTGGCTCCAAGCTGAATATCGCCAACTATACGGCTGGAGTTACGCCTTTTACCGCTCAGTCGCTGATTCTCCCAGAAGATGAAGGTAAAGTGTCGCTTACGCTGAACGGCGGCGCGTTCGGCAAGGGCATCTATGCGATTTGCGCGGCGCCGGGCGTGACGGCGGCGGATGGCGACAAGTTCACGTTTACCACGACGGACGAACTTATCGGCACGTGGAGCGTTGACGACGACACGCTGATTCTCACAGTCGGCGAGATTCCGAGCAACTACTGGACTGGACGTGGCGGCGACGGCAAGATGTCCACAGGTGCAAACTGGGGTAGCGGTGAAGTCCCAGCTGCTGGATCGGACATTGACCTTTCAGGCATCTCCGCTGATACCACGATTATTGCCGACGCGGGCAGGACATTTGGCGAGGTTACGATGGGTACAGGTGTTATTACCTTCACAGGCGAATTCACGGCAACATCGTTCACCGATACGTCCAAGATTGCGGTTGGAGCGGATTCTACCGTGACGGTTCTTGGGGATCTTGAATTTGGAGCTGCTGGCAGGGCCTACATCTGCGATTCTGTTGCGGAACGCGGCAAGTTTGAAGTCTCCGGCGACATTATTATAACGCCAGAACAGACCCTATCGCTCCTTCCGTGCGTTGTCACCGTAAATGAAGGCGTGATTTCTGCCAAGGGGCTTGTAAGTAAAAGCTCAGATGATCTCTTTGCGCTTTCCTGGTTTAAGGATAATGCCTCGGCAAAATGGCTCATAGGGGAAAACGGCATTTGCTGCACAGGGACAGGGGCTTTTTATGTCGGCGACAAACCCGGCGTCCAGGCGACAATAATCGCTGCAACAGATTTCGTTGTTTCCGCCCATATAATTTCTTGGCGCAATCTTACGTTCGATACGGCGGGATACACGGTTACGCTCGGTACGAATACGCTTGCCAAGTCTGGAGGAATCAGCGGCAGTACGGCGTCAGCGACGAGATCGATTGAGGTAAGAGGCCGAGGCAAGGTGGTTGTGAATTACAACGTAAATGATCTTACCACATCGCCAAACTCCAGAAATAATGCATTCACCGTGACCGATGGCGCTACGCTCGCCCTTAACCCCGGTGCGAACATCGGTACGGGGCTCCTCACGATAAAAGGTGGTGCCGCGCTTGAAATTCCGGAGTCTGGCATGGTGACGCATAACGGCAATCTTTCGCTTGAGAATGGAGCGGCACTGGCCTTCAACTTCACTGATCGCAAAACAGCACCGGTTCTGGCGCTTGCCGAAGGAAAGGCGGTAGCTTTCACCGGGGAGGGCGAAATCGCCGTCAAGATAACAGGCGATGCCTGGCCGATCGGCGGCGATTATGTCCTTACCACCTGCGGCGGCTTCGATGCCGAGGGTGTGACGGTTTCACTTGCCTACGGTGCGCCAAAGTGGGCGAAGGGCATTGGTGTCAATGAAGAGGGCGACATCGTCCTTACCGTAAGGCCGAAACCTACCATGATTATTGTCAGGTAGTTCTTGCGACCGTGTACAATGTGATGGAGATGATGAAAATCGATAATCGAATGAAACGAGTTGTGTCGGTTGCGGCGGCGGCCCTGGCGGTATTTGCCGCGTCCGCGAAAGAGTTTGCGCTTCCGCGCGCGGAGTTTGCGAAGTATCATCTGCAGATCACCGGGCGTAAAGCACCGGCTGGCGCGGTGCGCTTTGAGATCGATCCCAAGGTTTCGGTTACGGGCAAGGATGCCTATCGAATCCGCTCGGAAGGCGAAGGGGTCAGGATTACCGGCTCGAACCTCCGCAGCGTTCACTACGGGCTTTACGACTTTCTGGAGCGCCGCGGAGGCTGCCGCTGGTTCTGGGACGGCGATGTGGTGCCAAAGAAGAAAAAGATCGACTATTCCGCACTCGATGTCTTCGAGGAAGCGCAGTTCGAATATCGCGGAATTAGATATTTCGCGCATCGCGGGCTTACGCGTTTTCAGGCCGAGCACTGGGGGCCGGAAGACTGGAAGAAGGAGATTGACTGGTGCCTGAAGCGCCGGCTTAACGTCTTTATGCTTCGCATCGGGCAGGATGACCTTTTCCAGCGTGCGTTTCCGGATGTGGTTTCCTATCCTGACGCATCGGTCGACATGCCCGGGCACGGCAAGGGATACGACAACAGAACGCTGTTCTGGAGCCTCGAGTACCGCGGCAAGCTGCGCCGGGAGCTGCAGAACTATGCGTTTGAACGCGGGCTCATGGTGCCGGAGGATTTCGGCACCATGACGCACTGGTATTCGCGCACTCCCAAGGAATTTCTAGACAAGAAGAATCCTTCCTTTCTGCCGCAGGCTACTCAAGACTACTCCGAGAAGAGCGGTCGCGTCTGGGATATCCGTGACGACAAGTGGGTGGACGAATACTGGAAGCTGACTACTGCTGCCGTGCGTGACTTTGGACGCCCCGGTCCCGGACTTCTCCACACAATCGGTCTTGGAGAGCGCATGTGCTACAGGAAACGCGCCGACAATCTGAAGCTCAAGCGCCTTGCGCTTGACAAGTTCATCAAGCGCGCCGAGCGCGACTATCCGGATTCGAAAGTGCTGATCGCGGGATGGGATTTCTACTACACCTGGTTTCCGAACGAAGTGCAGGAGCTCGTCAAGACTCTTGATCCCAAGCGTGTGATAATATGGGACTACGAAGGCGATGCAACGCGTGACGAGCGCCCGGAGATGAAGGGCAAAAAGAACAATTTCACCAAGTGGGGGCTTGTGGGCAGGTTCCCGTACACGTTCTCGGTGTTTCTTGCGTATGAATCGGCGCTCGATATCCGAGCAAACTATCCGCTCATCGAAGAGCGCCAGAAGATCGTACAGAACGATCCATTCTGCGCAGGCTACATCTTATGGCCGGAGGCGAGCCATACCGACACGCTGCTCCTCAGCTATTTCACGGAGAATGCCTGGCGCAAGGGCGGCGCAGGAATCGAAAGCGTCCTGCCCGTGTTCTGCCGCGACCGCTACGGCGAGGATGCCGGGCGCATGCAGGGATTGTGGGAGAGGGTGTCTAAGCTTTCGACACTGCTGGACTGGAGCCATAATTATTTCCAGCTGACGCTTCGGCACTCGCGCTACCATAACCCGAAGAGGCGCATCAACATATACAACAATCCGGCGAAGTGGCGCAGCCGGAAGATCGCCGATTCGCTTCGCTGCACTCCGGATATCTTTCGCGAATTGGCTGCTCTCGATTGGAAGAAGACTCCCTTTATCGAGCGTGATGCGATCGATCTGGCGCGTACTTCCGCCGATAGGCTCATCATTGCCGCGCATGCGCGGCTGCTCAAGGCATATCACGACTGGAAGGCGGGCACTGCGTCCGCCGATGACGTGAGGCGCTATGCAGGCGCGTTTACGGCGCTCAACGACGCCATTGTCGAGGTCTTTGCCCTCCACACGGACTATTCGCTTGCGGAATCCTACGACCGTCTCGATGCGATCGAGAAGATCCGTAATCCGAATTTCGCCAAGGTGCTTGTCGAGAACGCCACCTGCGCCTATTGCGCATCCCACCAGTACGAAGCGGCGGAGTATTGGTACAAGCCGGCGGCGCATGATTTTGCAGACGATATCGTACGGCGTGTGACGGCGGGCGACCGCTCCAGGCTCGGCCCGTACGAAGGATTCGAGACATACCGCGACAAGAGGCTTTATGCAAAGCCTCTTTCCGAGATGCGTCCGAGCCTTGCCAGGACACAGGAGAATTACGTCCGAGTCATGAACGCGCTTGCGGATGCCGCCGAAATCGTCGTCAAATGAAGCAGAAAGTCGATAACTAAGCATTAGATTGGAGTTTAAATGAAATTCTTCAGATTCTTTTTTTCTGCGGCGGTGGCGCTTGTTGCCGCCAATACCTCTCTTGCGCAGCCTGACGCAAAGGATTCGCCTCTGCGCATAGCCGTGTATGTGGACAGTGGCGCGCGCAATGCAGGAGTGTTTCGCTGGCTTGAGCTGACGACCCGTGCAAAAAATGTCGTTGCGACGCCTGTAGACGGCGAGGCGATCAGGAGAGGCGCTCTTGATGCGGCGGATGTCCTCGTGATGCCGGGCGGCTCTTCTATTGTGGAATCGAGGACGCTTGGGGCGGAAGGGGCCGCAAAGCTCAAGAAGTTTGTCAAGAACGGCGGCGGCTATGTCGGCACATGCGCAGGATGCAGCCTTTTGATGCAATCGTCGAAGTGCCATCCTAATATGCTCAACATGATTCCGTATACGTTTTCCGTGACAGGCGGAGCTACGGATCTGTCGATAATGTTCAACCAGCGCGCCCAGGACCTTGCAGGCATACGCAAAGGCAAGCGGAAGATCCGCTATGCTCTCGGGCCCGTTCTCGTTCCTTCGCTGCCGGTCAAGGATGCCGATTTTGAGGTGGTGGCCTATTACAACAGCGACATCAATCTGATGAGCGACAGGGAGCGCATGTCCATGGCCGGGCAGGCTGCCGCAGTGGCCGGAACATACGGCAAGGGCAGGATTTTCGCGATTGCGGTCCATCCCGAGGCCGATTACGACGATCACCATATCATCCGCGGCGCGTTCCGCTATGTCGCGGGGCGCGAAATCGAATGGGATGTGCCGCAAAGAAAGCGCGGCCAGCTTGCCGTGGGGTTCATGTGCGACAATTCTTTCGGCGTTGAAACCGCGCGGCTTATACAGCGGCTTGTTACCGAATGCGAGTTTGATGTCATTGCGCTCAACAGGGGATTGATCGAGTCGGGATATCTGCGGCGCGTAGACGCAGTCCTTTCGCCGGCTACCGTCGGTTCCGGCAAGGCCGGCTCCGGGCTTTACGGCGGCAATGCCGAAAGGACCAGGGAGTTCATCGCACGCGGCGGACGAATCTTCGCTTGGGGGAATGCGGCTACGGCCGCGAAGGAACGCGGTAGCGGTGAGATATGCGTTGCAGATTCCGAGGCCGCTCTCGCAGGGCTCCGCGCTTTTGCGGCGGAGCCTCTTCCGGCGCCCGCGGCGATTCCGCCCAAGGTAGGAAAGCCTGTTCGTGCCGGAATTCTGCAGAACGAGAAGAATTCAAGCATCATCATCGCCCGGATGCTCGCACTTGCTCCGGAATTCGAGCTTAAGATCCTTTCTCCGGAGGAATATGCCAAAGGCGGGCTTGACGGCCTTGATCTTGTGATTCAGCCCGGCGGCGGTTGCACAAGCCAGTACAAGGCCCTGGGAGAGGACGGAGCTGAAGCTCTCAGGCGCTTTGTTCTCGAGGGAGGCAAGTATTATGGCGTATGCGCCGGAGCGTTTCTTGCGCTTCAGCAGTCGCGCGAGGGCTACCCGCGCCTGGGGCTTGTGCCTTTCAAGGGTGACGATCCTCGGCATTATCGCGGCAAGGCGCCTGTCAAGGTTGCATTGACAGATGAAGGCAAGGAGGTGTTTGAGGGGTCGAAGTCCAGCAGAACCGTCATTTATGCGGGCGGCCCTGCGGCTGTTCCCGGCGAGAGCGTGGAGGATGCCGATGTGGTTGTTTTGGGCAAATACGTCGGGCGGACAATCAATGTCGCCAATCCCGAGCCGGTGGAGCCGATGACCGGCAAGGCTGCTTTCCTTGGCGGCAGAGTCGGCAAGGGCAAGGTCTTCCTCTCCTGCCCCCATCCCGAGTTTGAGGAATCCGATCATGACATGGTCAGGGCCGCCATCAGGTACCTTGCGGGCATTGCGCCCTCTCCTGTGTATCTCAACAGAACGCGCGGGGCAATGGCGGTTAAATTCTGCTCTTCCGACAAGGCGTCCGCAGAGTTTCTTTTCGGCACTCTCGATCGCGACAGCCGCTTCTATGTCTGGTCCGGCAAGAGCCTTGAATCGCTCTCTCACGTTGATGCGGCGGTCCTGACGGATCAGGTGTCAAAAGCCGACGTCAAAACCTTGGCCCCCTACATCTCCCGCGGGCTTAAGGTGGTTGTGGTCGCAGATACCGAAGATAAGCGTGCGGCCGCGAAGAATCTCCTGCCCGAAGCCGTCGCCGTAGATTCATACGCGAAGGTTGTGGATGCGCTCCTCGGAGGATC
>JAGCJE010000149.1 GCA_017648225.1 Kiritimatiellia bacterium
CGGAATCTTCAACCGCGCGGTCAGCACGAACAACACTGGCAGTGTCGTCTATATCGCCGGAGGTATGGACGCGACATGGCCCGGCGACGCCGGAGCCGATGTTATCGAAAAGGGCGTTTCGTGGGACGATCTTCTCGGCGTTGCGCGTGATGTCGACTTCGACCACGACGGTCTCCAGAACTATCAGGAGTATTACATCCAGGCGGTACGTCATTTCCGCTACGACGATATCTCCACTCCGCTCATGGGCCGCCTCCTCATCGAGAGCGCGACGATCGGTGATGTTGAAGCGACCGTTCAAGGCTTCCCGATGACCATACCGGGCATGGTAAGTGCCAACCACAGCCAGAAGTTCTACGGCTATGTGGCGTTCGATCCGACGGATCCCGTATTGTTCGCGACGGCCGCGATCGACGCCGGATTCGACCAAGACGTAGTCGACGAGTGCGTCAACTACGAGAAGGAAGAGGATTCTCCGTTTGTCCGCGAGCCTTGGACGGTTGACGGCTGGAGAAACCTCGGTTACTTCGCTCCGCCCGTACGCGCCTGGGACCGTGCCAGCGTAAGCGGCGCACTTAAGGCGCCGATCTATATGTTCCCCGTTACCAAGAAGATGTCCTACGCTTCGGCCGTTTCGGGATACATCGCGACCGATCCGAGAATGGCCGATACCGACAGTGACGGTATGGACGACTTCTATGAAATGTTCCACGGCTTGAACCCGATTCTCGGCGCGAACGTTGACGACAGCGACTCCGATGACGATCCCGACGAGACATATTGGACGTACTTCGGAAAGAAGGGCGATATGGTCGCCGCCGTCTACGATCAGATGCAGATGGAGAAGATGGAGGATTCTTCGCTTACGACCTTCAACGCGTACTACAACGAGTGGATTTATTCGACCTTCAAGGGCTCGGAAGGCCGCGCAGGCCGCGACCCCTGCGACGGAAAGCCGATCAAGGCTCCGATGACCTATGATCCAGTGATGTATCCCTGGCTCCAGGGCGTCGCCATGGCCGACTCCGACGGCGACGGAATCCGCAACGACGATGAGCGCGTTATCGCCAATGTCGCCGACTCGATGCCTCGCCACACCGACCCGACTCCGTTGTGGTTCACCGAGAGAACGGCTCCGATGAGCTTTACTTCCCAGTACTACAAGGCGCCCGAGGTTCTCGGTTCGATGCCCTGGTATCCCGAGAACACGAGCCGTTACTGGGGAGCCGCGTACGTAATTTCCAGCAGCCTCGACTACTTATACAGCTTCGAGGAAGGCGAAGGTTACGATACCGACGGCGACTTCAAGTATGACGGCGCCGAGATTGTGACGGCCTTCACCCGCGAGACGGATCCGTTGAAGTTCGACGATCCTTCCCGCCGTCAGGCTCTCTGGTTCGACGGTAAGGAGTCATACGCCCTTTCGGCCCAGACCCAGTCGCGTCCGATCTACGCCGAGGATCTTCTCAAGCAGTTCACGGTCGAATGCTGGGTCTGCCCCGAGAAGGAAGGCGAAGCTCAGACGATCATCGACCGTTCGACCGCCTATGTCGGTGACGCCCTTTCGAGCGATGCCGCCGCGATCCGCGCGAACTTCCGTATCGGTCTCGACGCGGAGGGCAAGGTTTACGGTATGTTCGACAACAACAAGTCGATCGAATCCGGCTCTGAAACGACGAAGAGCTGCCAGTACGTCTGGGGCCGCAAGCTCAACGTGGACGAGTGGGCGCATGTCGCGCTTACCTTCGACGGAGCGGTGCTGACGCTCTATATCGACGGTGAAAAGGTTTCCAGCGCCACCACCTCTCTCGTTCCCGCCAACGGCGTGATGATGATCACCCAGGATCCCGGCTCGACGGGCAGCTTCGAACATCCGAGCTACGTGAGCACTCCTTCGGCGCTCTTTATCGCCGCGAGACCCGTCAAGGCGTCCGATGTTACGGTTAAGGATATGCCCGCCGCGGCGTTCATGCCCTATATCGTCGACGAGGACGACAATCACTATCCCGAATCGTTCGAGAACGTCCGCGAGTTCTTTGCCGGTTACGTCGACGAGGTCCGAGTCTGGGACGGTGCGCGCACTGCCGAAGAAATCAAGGCCAACTATCGTGAACGCTTTGATTTTGAAAAGGCTTCCGAGAACCGCGACAACGTCCTGAGATCGTGGATGAACGACGGAACGCGCAACAACAACGACGGACGCGAGACGCTTCCCGCCGAACTTCTCTTCCACTACAACTTCGCGACTCTGCCCGGCGCCGTCAACGCCGCTGATGTCGCCAAGACGCCTGCCGCGTTCGAGAGCCAGGTTGTCAACGTCGTCAACGGCAAGCACTACAGGGAAAACGGGGATATCGTCACGGCGGGACTCTACGACGCCGCCGCACTCAGAAGCGATACAATCGAAGAAGATATGAATCCCGTCTGGTGGTTCAACTCCAACCTCAAGAGTACCGTATATGACGATTACCGCGTCATTCCGTGGATCAAGAACACGGTCATGCACTTGACACCCGTCGACGGATCCGCGCTTGACTCGTTCCTCTATACGGAATTCTTCGGTTCGGGATATACGCCTGCAGAGATGCACGGTTTGCAGAAGTATACATTCAACAATACCGCCCAGCCTTATTCTTCGTACCATCTCCACCTCGATCTTTACCAGCGCCTCTTCCGCGCCGAGAAGATCGTGGAGCAGTTCGGCGATGCGTTCGAGTGGATTCAGCTCTATAATGAATTCGCTCTCAGGAGTTCGTTTATCGCGACGACCGATCTCGTTCCGCTCGGCAATGCTTATGCGAAGACCTGCAAGAAGATGTGGGACCGCGCTGCCTCCGACGCATGGGAACTTACCGGTATTGACGATGACGCCGACGGTCTTCCCTGGTCCTGGGAGGAGTACTGCATGTTAAATTACAAGGTGAAAGAAAATCCCAATTGGGATACGATCGTTGTCCGCGACGGTATCGAAATGACGGCGGGCGAGGCTTACAAGTACGATCTCGGACTTGGCTGGCAGCCCAACATAGGTTTTGACTCCGACTACAGGGCCACTATCGACGCTGACGGCGACAACATGCCCGATTGGTGGGAGAAAACGTATGGCATCATTGACTCGACGGACGTCGACGACGATGACGGGGACGGCCTCTCCAACTGGGCCGAGTATCTCCTGAGCGAGGTTTTTGTACTCACGAACGCTGGCGGAGTTCGCGTCAAGTTCAGTCCGACCGACGCGACGAGCGCAAGCGAGTTCGATCTCGATTACTTCTTCAAGATCGGCGAGCTTTACGCCGGCGAGATCTTCACCGATCACGACTTCATGGACGATATCCAGGAAGACGCTTGGGGTAAGGCCTATACGAGCCGCTATGCGTGGGACGCCGCCTCCGATAAGGACGAGGACGGCTGGAGCAATTTCGCGGAGGCGCGTTATAATGACTTCACCAAGGCAATCGCGGCTCCTTACGTTTCGCACGTCGTCGGCGACAGCGAGATTAAGGATATGCCGATTCCGACCTTGAAGCTTACGCTCCGCTACAACGGCGACCAGCCGCTTACGGGTGAAGATCCGAACAATCAGGGCGGCAACGGCCAGGGCGGCGGAGCCCAGGTGGCGGGTTCGCTCGCGCCGATTGTTGTTCAGACGTATACCGACTCTGAACTCATCAAGCCTGATGCGACATTCACGGTCCAGCCGGGCGAGGAGTCCGAGAATACGACCTATATCGGCGCGTGGGGAGAGAAGACAGTTTCCGGAACCCTCACGCCCGGATATGTCAACGGCACATCGCTTAAGATTGAATTCGCCGAAGTCGACCGCAACGACAACTACAGCTTCTTTGTCGGCGATCTTACAGAAGTCGATCCCGCCTTCGCGCTTGAGTGGCCTACCGGTTACTATGTCGGCGACTACGAGACGTATATGGCGCTTTACTCCAGATACGGATCTGAATATATCGTTCTTCAGGCCGGAGAGTTCGCGTGGAACGAGTTCGCCGAGTCCAATGTAATCACTGTAACGCAGGATGAAATGAGTGACAACGGCTTCATCTGCAACCTCGGTGAGCGTATCGGAACGATCAACCTCAAGACCGGCGACTATTCGCTTGATCTCACCACCTTGAAGTATCAGGGTGCTCAGGGCACGAACGCCCAGCAGGCGGTCGTCAGCATGGCCCAGATGGTTCTCCGATTCAAGTACAACTCCGTCGTTCCCGCGTTGCAGAACAACAAGTTGGAACTCTTCCTCGGGGAAACCAGCAACGGCTTCGTCAAGGAAGGCAAGAACACGATTGTCGCGTTCTACGATCTTGACGGTGACGGCAAGTACACCCCCGGCGAGCCTATGGGCACGGCGACGAACGTCGATGTCGGCTGGCGCCAGGGCAAGGTCGAGATGGAGCTTACTGACACGAATCCGATAGTTACCCGCGTCGATTTGACGACCGGCGAGTCTGATCGTGCGAAACTTTGGGGTGCCGATGGCGGTGATGAAACCATTACTGACGGCTCTCAGCCTTTGAGTGGGGATTATGTACGTGTTCGACTCTTTAGGTTCAAGGTTAATAATGCGTATGTTTCGACGGCTCCCAACTCCAGACTTGAGAAGCCTGTCGTCGATCGAATCCTCAACCTCAAGCAGCGTCCCTACATTTTTGAAGGTGATGTTTTCGCGATGGGTGATCTTGATCTCGACTGGGCTACATTCGACAGCGAGGCGATGGCGGTTCTCAAGAACTTCGGGGAGACGGCCGATCCTACCAATGTTGTCTATGCTGTCGTCTTCGGCAACGAGGATGAGAGGACAATTGACGTGAAGTCGTCAACGACCAACCTCTTCAGTACGATGATTTCGCGCAAGTTCGATCCGTATGGCGATCGTGCGAAGGCGATTGCGCTCACGCCTGGAGCCGAGAACGGCATTGTTTTGGATTCCCATCCGACTTTCACGTGGAAAATGGAGAAGGGCGCTAATACTTATACTGCGTTCAAGATTCAGATTCTCGACGGATCACAGGTCGTTTGGGATTCCGGCATTCGTCCCGCTCCCGCCCGCAACGCTGATGGAGTCTACTCCTTCGAGTCCGACGCCTATATCGGTGATGAGCTTGAGAACTTCAAGAATTACACATGGAGAGTTTCGATGTACAATTCCAAGTTCAGGACGGACGCATTCTCCACAGAGAACTATATGTTCCGTATGCAGGCTCCCGAAAACGGGGCTGGATATTCGAGCATTCCTGTCGCGGTCAAGTACTTCGGTCCTACGAACGTTGTATACGCATCGACCTTCGTCGTTGAGGCGTTCACAACTCCTGACTTTACGGGAATTCCGGCTGCCCGCGCGATTGTCTCCGATGTCGCTTCCGTTAAAGCTCAGAATGTTCAGCATCCTACGAATGTCGTATTGAAGGGCCTTGCGACGGGCAGGTACTTCCTGAGGGCGTATGCCGATCTCACGGCGGAAGGTGCGTTGACGCGTCAGCGCGATCCGTTCGAGTCGTGGGGATACGCCTGCGGCCGCGGCAAGCCCGGCGCCGGAGCGTTCAATCCGACGGCGTTTGAACTTACCGACAAGAACGGTTTCGAGAAGCCCATCGACATCTACATCGAGGATGTCGACACCAACGGCAACAGCCTCCCCGATGCGTGGGAGTATGTGGAGTACGGCAATCTCAATTCCGGCACAAAGGACCTAAACGGAGACATCCTCCTAAACGGAGACATCCTTAAGACGTTCGGCATAAACAAGGCGCTTACGGATAACCTTCAGGATAAGGTTGTAAGCGGAGCGCGAGTCGACGCCTACAACAACTACATCATGACGGCGTTCGCATCGCCCAAGGTTATGGCTCTTGCACTTGGAGTCAACCCCGATGATGTGACGGTCAACGCGAACGGATCGATTCAGGTCGAGTCCAAGGTCGAGTCGGTTGAGATCAAGTCCGTATCCTTCGACGCGAACGGCAATGTCGTCGTTGAAATAGACGGTGAGCTCAATACCGCCGAGGGCAACACGAACGGTTTCGGTTTCATAACGCTTGAGGGCGAAACCAAGAAGACCGTAATGTGTCAGGTTCTCTGGAAGGCTTCGCTTTCCGACGCTGATTGGACCGTCAAGGCCACCAAGACGATTGTCGTCGGCAACGGAGCCCAGACGATCGATATCGACGGTCTTGGCTCTCAGTCGAGCGGATTCTTCAAGGTTGTTGTAACAGAATAAATATAAATCGGCCCGCCGCGAAGAAGCGGCGGGCAAACAAACATTATTAAGTCATGAAAAAAGCTATCGATAAAGTTCTCGTAATCAACTCCGGTTCAAGCTCTCTTAAATATCAGCTCTTCAGCATGAAGAAGGGCGAGCGGCTCGCTAAGGGCCTCGTCGAGCGCATCGGATGCGGGGGACCGAAGGATCACACCGAGGCTCTCAAGCAGGTCGTCGCGGAGCTCGGCAATCCTAAGGATATCGACGCTATCGGACATCGCGTCCTTCACGGCGCCGAGGTCTTCAAGGATTCCGTAAAGGTCACGAAGAAGGTTATGGCCGAGTGCAAGAAGCTCGTGAAGTTCGGCCCTCTTCACATGCCGCCGAATCTCGGAGGCATCGAGGCGTGCGAGAAGATTTTTAAGGGTGTTCCCAACGTCGCCGTATTCGACACCGCATTCCATCAGACGATGCCCGACTGTGCGGCGATGTACGCGATTGATCCGAAGTACTACAAGAAGATGGGTATCCGCAAGTACGGTTTCCACGGTACGAGCCACAAGTTCATCGTCCAGGAGGCAGCGAAGTTTTTGAAAAAGCCCCTCGCGAAGCTTAACGTCGTCACCTGCCACATGGGTAACGGCTCATCCTTCGCCGCCGTCAAGAACGGTGAGTGCGTCGATACGACGATGGGCTTGACGCCGCTCGCCGGTCTCATCATGGGTACGCGCTGCGGAGATATCGATACCGCCGCCGTTCTCTCGATCATGGATGCCGAGAAGAAGACGCCCGCGGAGATGGATACGATTCTCAACAAGAAGTCCGGCCTTCTCGCCCTCACCGGTTCGAGCGACTGCCGCGACATCGTGTCAAAGGCCGAGAAGGGCGATAAGATGGCCGAGCTCGCGCTTGAAATGCTCGCATACCGCATGGCTCTCTACATCGGCGCGTACAATACGGTTATCGGCGGCGCTGACGCGATCATCATGACGGGAGGAATCGGCGAGAATTCAACCGAGGTCCGCGAGCGAATCGTAAACCGTCTCGGCGCTCTCGGCATCAAGCTTGACAAGAAGGCCAACAAGATCCGCGGTCAGGTTGCGGTTATCTCCACCAAGGCGTCCAAGATCCCCGTAGTCATCATCCCGACGAACGAGGAGCTTATGATCGCCCGCGACACCGTCCGCGTGCTTGGGGAGTGATTAGTCGTTAGTGATTAGTGGTTAGTTGTTAGTAGCTCTAAACTTTCAAACTTTAAACTGAATAAAATGAACGCAATCAATCAGATAATCGAAAACGCTTCGAAGCTGAACGGAACGATCGTTCTTCCCGAAGGCATGGACGCGCGTGTCGTTACCGCCGCGTGCGCATGCGTCGACCGCAAGATCTGCAAGCCTATAGTTCTCGGAACGAAGGACGAGGTCGCTCTCGCAGAAGCGTCGGTCGGCCTTTCCATGGCCGCCCGCGGCATCAAGGTTATCGACTACACTCAGGGCGATATAAAGCTTGAGCAGGAATTCCTTGAGGCATGGAACGCCAAAGAGTCCAAAAAGCCTGCCGAGAAGCAGAGGCTCATCGACCTTGAGTCGGCGCAGAAGACTCTCCGCACAAAGCGCATTTACTTCGGCGGCATGATGGTTAAGCTCGGTCTCGCCGACGGTCTCGTCGCAGGTTCCATCGCTTCAACGGGCGATATGCTCCGCGCGGCGTTCCATACGCTCGGAACAGAGAAGGGAGTTAAGACGGCGAGCTCGTGCTTCATCATGGATCTTAAAGAGCCTACTCCCGCCGGCGACAGCGTTGTAGCGTTCGGCGACTGCGCGGTTATCCCCGATCCGACGAGCGAGCAGCTCGCCGACATCGCCATCGCGACGGCGAGAACGTACCGCGATCTTACGGGTAACGAGCCGCGCGTCGCGTTTCTTTCGTTCTCCACAAAGGGTTCCGCCGGAGGTCCTCTCGTCGAGAAGGTCCAGAAGGCCGTTGAAATCGCTGCGCCCAAGTTCGAGGCCGCCGGCATCAAGATGGACGGCGAGATGCAGTTCGACGCGGCCATCGTACCCTCGGTCGGCCAGCTCAAGAACCCCAACGGTCAAATCCACGGCAACGCCAACGTCTTTATCTTCCCGGATCTCCAGTCCGGCAACATCGGCTACAAGATCGCCCAGCGTCTCGGCGGCGCGGAAGCGATCGGCCCGAACCTCCAGGGACTCGCCAAGGCGATGAACGACCTCTCGCGCGGATGCTCCGCCGAGGACATCATCGGCACGATAGCCGTCACGCTTCTGCAGAGCCAGAGCAAAAAACAGTCTTGAGCAAAAGACGGCGATTTGTTAAACTTTTAGCATAATGCGGTGATAGAGAAGAATATGACAGAAACTGAAATGATAAAAAGAGCGGCCGAGGTCTTCGATGTCGAGATCGAAGGTCTCAAGCGCACGCGCGATTCTCTTGGCGAGAGCTTTACCGATACCGTCAAGATGATACTTGCGACATCCGCAGCGGGCGGGATCGTTGTCGTTTCAGGCGTCGGCAAGAATCTTCATATCGCCGAGAAGATGAGCGCGATATTCGCTTCGACGGGTATAAGATCGATCGTTCTCAATCCCGTTCAGGCCATGCACGGCGATCTCGGTATGGTCGCCGCGAAGGATATTCTGATCGCGCTTTCGTTCAGCGGAGAGTCCGACGAACTTCTGAAACTCATTCCCGCTATCCGCCGCCATGGGCTCAAGGTCGTTTCGATGACCGGCAAGGCCGATTCGTCGCTCGCGCGGATGAGCGATATACATCTCGAAATCCCGTGCGGCCGCGAGGCCTGCCCCTTCGGGATGGCGCCGACGAACTCTACGACCGCCACGATGGCGATGGGCGATGCGCTCGCGATGGTTCTGATAGACGCCCAGAAGTTCGCGATTGAGGAATACGCCATGAATCATCCGGCCGGTGCGATCGGACGCGCGCTTGTGATGAAGGTTACCGACATTATGCGTACGGGCGATCGGCTCGCGCGCGTCTCGCCGACGTCGAGCGTGATGGATACGCTCATGGCGATGACCCGCGCTAAAAGCGGTTCGGCCGTCGTCGTCGACGATTGCGAAAAACTTCTTGGAATTTTCACTGACGGCGATTTTAGGCGCCGCATGAGCGAGGGCGGTGATGCGGCCAAGATGCTCTCGGGCGAGGTTTCCGCCGTTATGACCCCTTCGCCGATGTTCGTAAGGGACGACGTCTATGCCGCAGAACTTCTCAAGGTGTTCGAGAAGCGCCGTATCGACGATCTTCCCGTATGCGATCCGTCGGGTCATGTCGTAGGAGTCGTCGACATCCAGGATCTTCCAAAAATGAAAGTACTTTAAAACGACAGGAGGAATGAACATGAAAAAGCTTCTTATCTTTTCCGTTGCGGTTATCGCCGCCGTCTTCGCGGCGACGACCGCCGAGGCGCAGGGCTCGAGGAGGAACAGCCGCAACGTCCGTACAGGCACGCGCGCGGGCGGCATGCAGGTCGGCCAGACGGGTCCCGCCGCAGCGGCGGCGAAGGTTCCGCGCGTCAGACTGGACCGTCTTCCCAAGGCGGGCCGCGCCTCGACTCTCGCCGCCCCCGCGATTCCAGGAGGTTCGATCATCGGCAAGTGCTATATGAAGGACCGCCGCTGGATCGTTCTCGAATCCAAGTACGAGACGTACGAGCAGTGGACCGACAGGCTCGTATTCACCTGGCATGTCCTCCTCGAAACGTCGACGGCCACGGAGGGCGACAGGAAAGAGCGCGGTTCGATTCCTCCGTATTCATACTTCTCGACGACGGTCAGCTATGTCAATATTCCGCGCGGTACCCATGCAGCGGGCGTCTGTCTTCCGCCCTCGTATCTTGAAAGGTACGGCGAGCCCAAGGCGGTAGGACTTGTCATCACGAGCCCCGAAGGCGAGGTTCTTGCCGGAGACAGCGAGAGCGAGATTTCAGGAATAAAGAGCCATACGATGTGGTGGAACGACGCCAACATCATGGATTCCAAGGGCCGCAACGGAGAGCCTATGATCGAGCGCCGCCAAGGCCTCGTCGACCGTTCCAAGACCATTTGGGCTCTTGTCAACCCCAACGATTACGAAGACGTCGCTCAATAATCACAATACTAAATATTTCAGGTTATGGGAAAGAAGCTTTTGACTCTCAATATCGGCGCGTCAACCGTCGTTCTCGCGGAGTATGATATCGGCGGCCGCGCCCCGACTCTGCTGAAGTACGGCAAGTCGCAGCTCGCCGCCGCGCTCGATTCGGGCAACGCCTCCACGATTCTCGCGCCCGCGCTTCATGAAATCATGCGCGCCAACGGCATCAGACCCGGTAAGGTCGCGCTCAGCATTTCAGGACAGATGGCGTTTCTGCGCAACGCCGCCATACCGATGGCGGGAGGGAAAGACAGGTTCGAGACTCTCATCAGGTACGAGATCGAGCAGAATATCCCGTTCCCGATCGACGAAATGGTCTGCGACAGCCAGGTATTGGGCGACATGCCCAACGGCGACAAGTCAGTTATCGTCGTCGCGACGAAGGTCGATCAGATCGAGAAGATCGTCGAGGCTGTGAAATCCGCCGGGTTTGAGCCAGAGATTATCGACGTCGCGCCCATTTCGATAATCAATCTTCTCCGCGCAAGTCCCGCCTACGACGGAGGCTGCGCAATTCTTCTCGACATCGGCGCTAAGACGACTTCGCTTTCGATCGTCGAAGGCGAGAAAATCTACAACCGCGCGATTCCCGTCGCTGGCAACACGATCACCAAAGAAATCGCCCAGACTTTGGGCTGCAGCCAGGAAGACGCCGAGAATTACAAGTGCCAGAACGCATACGTGTCTATGGGCGGCGTGACCGAAGACGAGGATGAAACGCTCGATCACGTCTCGAAGATATGTCGTTCTGTGATGACGCGTCTGCATGCGGAAATCACGCGTTCGGTCAACTTCTACCGCAGTCAGCAGGGCGGGGCGATGCCGACCAGGCTTTATCTGACAGGCGGCTGTGCGCTTCTTCCCCAGATCGCAGATTTCTTCCAGGATTCCCTTCAGATCGAGGTCGCGTTTCTTAACCCGTTTGATGTTGCAGGGGTAGGATCGTCATGCGACACTTCAGATATCGAGCGCGACAGCATGTTCCTCGCGGCGACCACGGGTCTGGCGCTTCACGCTAGCGGATCCTCGCCGATCTCCATCAATCTCCTGCCGCCGTCGATCACGGAGGCCCGCAGGGAGGCGGCGCGGATTCCGTTCGTGACGATAGGTGCCGTCGCTCTTGCCGCGGCAGGCGCACTTTGGTATTTTGTCCAATCCGACGAGTTAAGCCAGCTTGACGCCAAGAAGAGCGAATATGAGCCCAGACTCAGAGTTTTGGAAGGCAACAAGGCCTATAACGACGCCCAGAATAAAAAGTACGAGGCGAAGGTTGCCGAGGCCTGGGAGTTCCTCAAACAGATTACCCGGCACGACGATTATCTCAAGAAGGTGAACGACGTGCGCGGTGTAGTCGAGTCAATGGGAATGTGGATCGGCAAGTGGGAAGAAGTTAAAATAAAGGACGCTGAACCGAAAGAAGAACCGAAGGACAAAAAGCCCAGAAGCAGAAGGGACAGGAAGGCGAAAAACAGGTCAAACGAGCCGGTTGAAGTGCCAGGGGTGCATTTTACCTTGTATAAATGGGGGTCTTCGGATGCGGATGTCGACGGTATAATCGCCGCATTCAAAAAGAAGGGTATTGACGTCATACGCAAAAAAACGAATACCATCGCCGAGCCGAATGTGAGTAGCGACACTTGCTTGAAGGCGTATGTTTTTGAATGGAAGCTCAACGGGAAGGAGCCAGAGTCGAAATGAATAAAAATCAACTTACGATGGCGGTGACAGGCGGTGTCGGAGCTGCTGTGGCTCTCGTCTTTTTCGCTCTCGTTTTCATGAACGGGTCAACGATCGACCAGCGTAAACAGGAAGTTGCCGATCTTCAGAATAAGTGCAGCGCCCTTAACGGCGTCAGCCGCGATAAAACGATCGCAGAAGATATCAATGAGATTGACGGACTGATGTCGGAGCGATATGATTCGATGGTAAACACCAATCTAGTAAGACATTCCGAGAAATCCGAAAATGAGCTTCAACAGGCGATCAATGCGGAATTCAGGGAGATCAAGAGTTGGCCTTCGGATTCTTCCGTAAAAATCATTCCTGGCGATTTTCTCGCTAAAAACGGCGATCAGAATTTCAAAGTTTTCTACAATTACGTTAAAGACGACGGCGCCGTCGCGCCAAAGAATAAACTTCTGGTAGCGCGCCAATGGAGCGATTTCTATCATATCATGGAACTGATGCGCGATGCCGGAGTTTGTCAGCTCGGAATGTTTACGGATGTCGTCAAGGCTCAGAGTGAGCCGGAGATGAAAAAGCCGGCAAGAAACAGATCCAGGAGAAAATCGGTTGAAAAGGTCGAGGAGGCCCCGAAATACGACGAACAGACATACGCCGTTGAGTTTGAGGCCAAGCCGGCGGCCCTCGTCAAGTTTATGAATATGCTCGCAAGCGGCGAAGGCAAATGGTTTTTCGTCGTGGAATCACTGTTTATCGACGGCGAGGGTTTTCTTCAGAAAATCGACGTTAAGAAGGATATGGGTAGAAAAGGCGCCGCGGGAGAGCAGGCGATTAAGGCTATAGTAGTGGATCCCGCTGCTGAGGCGCCTCTTAAGGTTAAAATGAATATAACTTCGGTGATATTCACACAGAAGATCGAGAAGGGTAAGGAGTCGAAATGAGCGTTCGAAAAAGTGACGGTGATTTTTTCAAGTCGAATTGGGATAAACTCGCGGCTCTCGGCGGCATTGCCGTTTTGGCGCTTGTAGCGGTTTTCAAATTCGTTCTGTCGTCCGACTCGGTTTCCGAGGGTTCCTCCTCCTCTTCCGCAAGAGCCGCGAAATCCGGCGGTGAAGATAAGGACGGCGTAGTCGAACTTCTTGAATCCGTTTCCGACCCGGTGTCGATGAAGGGAATTTCGGACGACGCGGGGAGCTTTCTCGCACCCGAAGGCCGTAAGGCGTGTATTTCGCCGGACTCTCAGCAGGCGGGGTGCGGACGCCTGATACCGTCAAAGCTCGAAAACTGTCCCTACTGCAAAGTAAAGCAGACCAAGGACATCAAGGTCGTTCTAGATACGGACGGAGACGGGCTTATGGACGAGTACGAGAGGACATACGGACTTGACGTCGCTAACGACGACGCAAGTGCCGACAAGGACGGTGACGGCTTCACCAATATGGAGGAGTTTACGGCGAAAACCAATCCCGCGGATGCGTTGTCGCATCCCGATTACATCGATTGCGTCGAAATGGCCGGAGCGCTGAAGCAGGAATTTTCAACTTTGGAATTTGTCGGTGCGATGCCTTATCAGGGCGATTACAGATATCAGTTCAGGCTGCCGGAGCGTCGGAATGAAATCGACAGAGGTACTTTATGGGCGCTTAAGGGGGATGAAATTGCCAATACTTTGCAAAACACAAAGCAGAATCCCAACGCTCACTATAGGGCCGGTTTTGTCGTCGTTGAGTATAAGCCCAAGACGCAAGAGATTAAGACGTCATGGGGGACGCCCATGAAAAAGGATGTTTCGGAAATTTCGCTTAAACGCCTAAGTGACGGAAAGATCATCACTTTTGTCAAGGAGGTTAAAAAGACCCCTACGGACGTTCAGGCGACATTGTCCTGTAGCCGTGCTGGCGTTTCGGATATAAAGGTGGTCGAAGGACAGAAGTTTAAAATCAGAGACGAGGAATTTGTTGTTGAAAAGATATTGGGTAAGGGGAACGGGCGCGATCGTGAAGCGGTGAAGATCAGGAACGTAAAATCAAATAAAGAGCGGGTAATCGAAAGCCCTTGAATAGTTAACCAAAAAAGTCTATAATATATACGATAATCTCAAGGAGTGTTATGCTTAAAATGACGACTTTCAAGAATTTAACGGTACTCGCAGCGACTGCGGCTTTTGTAGCCGCGGGATATAAAGCGTCTGCCCAAGACGATCTTGACGATTTGCTGAACGATCTCGCCGGTAGTGACACCGCGGTCGAGAAGAAAGCCGAAGAGCCTGCGAAGCCGGCGGAACCAGCCGTTGCGACACCTGCGCCGGCGCCTGCCGAGAATGCTTCCGCAGACACTTTATTGGATGATCCTGCTCTGGCTCCCGCTCAAACGGTGACGGCTGAGCCTGTCGTTGAAGTCAAGGAAGCGGCGCCCGCTCCCGAAGCGGCTGCGGCTGTCGCCGAGACTAAGGCCGAAGAGCCCGCCAAGGTCGCAGCTGACGACGGTCAGCTTAAGCCCGCCGAGAAATATTACGGTGATGACAAGAAGGCTACGGACGCGGAATTGCGCGATGCTCTGCGTAAGACTCAGGAGTTGCGCTTCAAGGCGTTTAAGCTTCAGGCTGAACGCGAAATCGCCGAGGCCGAAAAGTGCATGGCCGGCGAGGAGTTCCAGGAAGCCGCCCGTCATTATGCGTTGGCGATGAAGCTTCTGAATTCCTCTCCTTCGCTTTCCGGTCTCCGGAAGAAGTGCCAGGAAGGTATCGCCGAGGGTCTTTACAGAGCAGCTCTTCAGGAAAATGCGACCGGTCGCCGCGAGCGCGCCCTCAAGCTGATCCAGAAGGCTATCGACTGCCGCCACCCCAAGGCGCGCCGTCAGCATGAGGCCTGGATTGCCGAAGGTGATCCCGACGCCAATAAGGCCGATGTATCTGAAATCACCCATCGCCGTAACGACGAGGATTTCAAGGCAAAGCGCGCCGAGTACAAAAAGCACCTTAAGCGCGCCCAGCAGTTACTTTCGGTAAGAGAGCTTGATAAGGCTCGGGATGAGGTTGAGCTTGTTCTTGATGACGATCCTTATAACCAGGAGGCGTTGAGACTTCTTGATAAAATTCATCAGAAGCGCAGAACAATTATGGCCAGCGAGCGTGAAGTTACGCGTAAGGGTATGATGGCCGAAGTAGATGAAGCCTGGAGGCCCAACTATGCGATCGACGTTCGCGACGTTGAAGTCGTCGCCGATACGAATAAAAAGCCGACCGACGAGAAGGATGAGACGGCTTCCCCCGAGCAGGAAATCATCAAGCGTATGAAGGATATGCGCCTTCCCGCAATTTCGTTCAAGCCTCCGGCTACGCTCAGCGATGCGATTGAAACGTTCAGCCAGCTCTCCAAGGATTTCGACCGTCCTGATATTCCGCTCGAGCAGCGTGGTTTCAACTTCTTCTTCAAGCCTCAGGAGATTGCGCAGGCTCCTGCGGACGCTGAGGCCGGCGCCGACAACAGCAGTGGGTTCGGTGTAAGCGAAACCGCCGAAGCCAAGCCTTCCAGCGAGCGCGGACCGGTCTTGCCGATCATCACCGCGAGCGGTATTTCCTTCTATGACGCGCTTAAGCTCGTTTGCGAGGCTGTAAACTACAAGTTCACCGTAAAGGGACCGATGGTTACGATTATGCACAAGGACGCTTCCGTCGAAGAGATGCATACTCGCAGCTTCCCCGTTCTTTCTTCGTTCATGGATCGTATGGACACGGCTCAGACCGATGTTCAGGATCTTCGCGCCAGTGGAAACGCTGGTTTCAACCTCAGCACCAGACCTAAAGCCAGCAACGACGACGGCGAGAACAAGGAGCAGGATTGGAAGGAGTTCTTCCGTCTCATGGGTGTCGAGTGGCCCGAAGGTTCTTCCATTATGTATATTAAGACTCTCGGCAAGCTTCAGGTTAAGAATACGCTCGAGAATCTTGCTGAACTTGAAAACGCCCTCAACGAACTGAACATTAAGCCTACGCTCATTGAAATCGAGGCCCGATTCGTTGAAGTCTGCCAGGACGATCTTAACTCCCTCGGATTCGAGTGGATTCTCAACAGCGACTATTCTCTCGGCCTTGGTCGCCATGCTTCTAAGCTTCTCGGCATAAAGAACGGTCAGTGGGATGTCGGCTCTGCAAATCAGTCTTCCTCTGGCGCTGGCGTAACTACTGGAAATTCCAATCCTGGTGTAGGCGGGGGTTCGTCGCTCGGCGGTACGTCTTCTGGCGGAGCTGGCACCACGATTAACCCTGGGGTGAATGGTGGCTCGGCGTCGGGTTCTTCCTTAGCGTCTTATGCTGCATCGAAGGGGGCTCCGTGGATTCGCGGCACAGGTGCGAAGGGCAACGTAGGCTTTGGCGCCACAGGCGGTGATACCGGTTACGGTATGAACAACCGTTACCTCTCAACGCTTGGTAACCATATTTCCGGCGAGGGTTATTCGACGAACGATCAGTTTATGCGTGTTAACGCCTTCCTCGGTTCAGCTGATCTTTCGATGATTCTTCACATGCTTTCGCAGCGTAGCGACACGGACCTCCTCTCCGCTCCGAAAGTTCTGACTCGCTCGGAAGAGCAGGCCGTTATTAAGGTTGTTACGATGTACCGTTACCCGGATGAGTACGACGTCCAGCTTCAGAGCTCGAGAAGCGGCGGATCGGATTACGGCGGCGGTAGCCAGAGCGCGATTCTCGCTATCGTTGAACCGACCAACTTTAAGGAGCAGGAAGTCGGCGTTATTCTCGATGTAACGCCCAGGCTTACC
>JAGCJE010000150.1 GCA_017648225.1 Kiritimatiellia bacterium
ACGCTATCCCGAGGCTCTGATTGTCTCGAGCGCCCAGGCTTTTACGATGATGAAGAACTTCTTCGGTGACGATTTCGCTTCGCGCCGCATCGTTGTCAAGGAGGGCGACACGCTTTCGACGGGCCGCCACAACCTCACGTTCGTCGCGGCTCCCATGGTTCATTGGCCCGAGGTGATGGTCAGTTACGATACGACCGAGAAGATTCTCTTTTCCGCCGACGGTTTCGGCAAGTTCGGTGCAAACGACGTCGAGGATCCCGAGGGCTGGGACTGCGAGGCGCGCCGTTACTACATCGGCATCGTCGGAAAGTACGGTCCTCAGACCCAGGCGCTTCTTAAAAAGGCGGCAGGTCTTGAGATAAAGACGATCTGTCCTCTGCATGGCCCCGTTCTTTCGACGCCCGAGGAAATCGCGAACGCCGTCACCAAGTACGATATCTGGTCGAGCTACCGCGTCGAATCGCCCGGCGTGCTCGTCGCGTATACATCCGTCTACGGAAACACGAAGGCCGCCGCGCTCAAGCTCGTCGAGATTCTGAAGGCGAAGGGCTGTCCCAAGGTCGCCGTCGCAGATCTCGCGCGCGACGATCAGCCCGAGGCCGTCGAGGACGCGTTCCGCTACGGTAAGCTCGTTCTTGCGACGACGACGTACAACGCGACGATCTTCCCGTGGATGCGCCACTTTATCGATCATCTCACCGAGCGCAACTACCAGTCGCGCAAGGTCGGTTTCATCGAGAACGGCTCCTGGGCGCCGATGGCCGCGAAGGTCATGAAGAAGATGTTTGAAAATTCGAAGGATATAGCTTTCTGCGATACGGTCGTCACCGTAAAGGGTGCGCTTAACTCCGAGAGCGAAGCGTCCCTTGAAAAACTCGCCGACGAGATTCTCGCCGATTAAGGTTAAGAGGTAGATTTGAAAGAACGTATCGCCAGACACGTAGTTGAACTCCCCAAGAGCGGGATTCGCAAATTCTTCGACATTGTCGCACAGTCGAAGGATGTCATTTCGCTCGGTGTAGGAGAGCCCGACTTTGATACGCCGTGGCATATTTCGCGCGCGGCGGTTACGTGTCTTGAGGACGGGGGGACACACTATACGTCCAACTTAGGTACGCCTAAGCTCCGTCAGGCGATCGTGCGGTATTTCAAACGCCGGTTCAATACCGATTACGCGTGGGATAAAGAGGTTCTCGTTACAGTCGGCGTTTCAGAGGCGATTGATCTGGCGATTCGCGCGCTCTGTTCACCCGGCGACGAGGTCATGTTTCATGAGCCGTGTTTCGTGAGTTACGCCGCGACCGTGCGTCTTGCGCACGCCGTTCCCGTAGCTGTTCCTACCTGCGTCGAGAATGCCTTCCGGCTTACAGTTGAAGAACTTGAGAAATATGTGACGCCTAAAACAAAGGCGCTGCTGCTTAATTTCCCGTGCAATCCGACGGGCGCTACCTTGAGCCGCGCCGAGATGACGGATATTCTCGATTTCTGCGAGCGACACGATATTATTTTGATTTCCGATGAAGTTTATACCGAGCTTAACTATGAGATCGAAGACGGCGCCGAAGAGGTGGTCTTGGATTCGTTCGGTTCGTTTGATCGGTACCGCGACAGAGTTCTTGTTTTGAACGGATTTTCGAAGAGCTGGGCGATGACGGGGTACCGTCTCGGCTTCGCCTGCGGGCCCGAGGATATCATCGGCGCGATGATGAAGATTCACCAGTACGGGATCATGTCGGCTCCGACGCTCGCGCAGGCCGCGGGAGTCGAGGCGCTCGATTTCGGTGATAAGGATATCGCGCGTATGCGCGGAGAATACAAGAAGCGCCGCGATTATCTCGTGAACGCTCTTAATTCCATGGGGCTTAAAACGCTTATGCCGAAGGGCGCGTTCTATCTGTTCGTCGATATCCGTTCAACCGGTATGACGAGTGAGGATTTTACGATGCGCCTTCTGAAGGATTTCGGCGTGGCGTGTGTTCCCGGCTCCGCATTCGGACCTTCGGGCGAGGGGTTTGTGAGAATGAGTTACGCAACGAGTCTTGAGAATATCAAGCTCGCCGCGGAACGAATCGCCGGAATGATGCGGGAAGGAGGTTTTTCGGGATGAATATAAATGACAGTTCCGAGATAAAAATGAACTGGACCTTCGCTCTAGCCGTAAGCGTTGTTATTCATGTTGTCGTAATAGGTCTTGTCATGCTGTGTTCCGATTCCTCCGGCGAAGCGGAGGAGGCCGCGACGCAGGAGGAGATGTCCGCCCGGTCTTCGGATTCTGGAGAGACCGAGAATGCCGAACCGGCTTCCGATTCCGCTCAGACCCCGCCTGCGCCTCCGTCGAGCAGGGTTAATCCGGTAACGCCAACGTCTGTGCCTCCTGCGCGGCGCTCTCCGCCGCCACGTCCGTCCGCGCGAGCCTCGACAACGCCGACTTCGAGTTCAGAGTCAGGAACGCCCGCTACTCCCGCAACCGCCTCGACGGCCCCTGCGACGGACGCGCGTTCTTCCGCATCGCGTCCTGCAGCGTCCTCCTCGGTGACGAAGACGATCGTGTATGAAGTTAAACCGGGCGACAATCTGACCAAGATCGCCAAGAAACATAAGTGCACCGTGACCGAAATTGCTAAGCTGAATAAAATGAAGCCGAATAAGGTTCTTTGGGTCGGGCTTAAACTTAAGATCCCCGCTCCCGTCGAGTGATTTCAAGATAATCTTATGTCGTGCGAGATCGTTATTGATGGGTGTCTGCCGCGTTCCGTCGCCTTTTCCAAAGCGTCCCTTAAAGCGGCGGCTAAATATTTCGCGTCGCGCTCGTCCAAACGGATTGGAATTCCCTTTCATTCCGTCACGGTCATTCTTCAGGATGATGCCGCTTCAGATGAGGTGCATCGCGGGATAATGGGTGTCGCTGGCGCGACCGACGTTATAACCCAGGCTTACGAGGCGATGCCGCCGGAGCCCGAAGGGATTTACGGCGAACTTTACGTCAACGTTGATCAGGCGCTCAGATTTTCAAACGTTGCCAGAGACTGGTCGGCGCAGAAGGAGCTTCTTCTTTATATCGCGCACGGGATGGATCATCTTTCCGGGGCTGACGATTTTGAACCTGCCGACAGGGCGCGTATGCGCAGGCGCGAACTTAAGTGGCTGAGGGATTACGCACGCGTGGATTCGGGAAAGGACCGGAGGTGAGGATGAAATTTAAAATTCTTTTGGCGGCTCTCGCATTGTCTTTCGCCTCGGTTTCTTCAGCCCAGGACGAATACGATTATGTTGATTACGATTTCGAGCGTTGGTATGCGGGCGCGCGTGCGGTGGCGGTGATTCCGCAGGGCGGCGGCGAAATGCGCAATCTATGCGGCGCGGGAGCGTATCTCGGCTATTATGTCGATGATTTTCTTACGGTAGAAGTCTCTGCCGCGTGGTTAGAGAATACGGCAGGTTTGAGCGTAAAGGGTCTTTGGCATTGGTGGGGTTACGAGAAGTTCGATCCGTTCTTCACTTTCGGTGCGAGCGGCTGGATAGACGGAGAGGTCGGTCCGACGATCGGCTGGGGAACATTCTGGCATTTTAACGATTATTGGTCGCTCCGGTTCGATGCGGACGCGACATACGGTCTTGACGACGCCGATGAGATGGTGTACTCCGTCTCGCTTGGCGTCCAATGTTCTTTTTAAGGATAAAAGATGAGCGAGTGGATATTTTTGTTTACAGGTCTTATGGCCGGAGGGATCGCCGCGTATTTGTGGCAGAGGCGCGTCGCGGCGGGTGAGCGGACGAGACAGGATGCGTTATTGAGCGACGCTGAAGCGCAAAGAATTAACGCAGAGCGCGAGAAGTCGAACGCTGAGGTTATGCTGAAAGCGAAGTGCAATGAGATTGAGCAGTTGCGCAGAGACGGTGTAGAAGGGCTTAAACGTCAGGCGGAGCAGTTTCGGGAAGAGATACAGGCGCTCAACGGGCGTATAGATGACGGCGACAGAAAAATTCAGGCGGAGCGGGAACAGAAGGAGGATCTTGCAAAGCGCCTCGCAGCGGCGGAGGAAACTCAAAAGGCTTCTGAACGGCTTTTTAAAGAACGCGAAGACCAGTATAAAAAGACTCTTGAACAGGGCGCTGCCCACTTTAAGGAATTGGCGCAGAAGATTCTTGAGGATCGCGAGCAGAAATTGAAGAATGATGCGACAAATCCGTTGAGCGAACTTGTAAAACAGCTTAAGACGGATATTGACAATTTGAAGACGCAGATCTCAAGCTCAAACGAAAAATCCGCCACATCCCATGTCGATCTTGTAAATAAGATCACAAATCTTGTCAACCAGACAAATAAGGTTACGGAGCAGGCCAACAATCTTGCGGGCGCAATCCGTGGCGACTCGCGTTTTATGGGTGAATGGGGCGAAATCCAGTTGAAGCGTATTTTGGATATGTCTCAGATGGA
>JAGCJE010000151.1 GCA_017648225.1 Kiritimatiellia bacterium
CGCGGATCATCTGCGATCGTCACGGGAGGAGGCGAAGCTAAACGCGGGAGCGAGTGAAGAGCGGCTTTACGAAATGGCGAACGTTGTCGAAAATGCTAAACGCGGCCTCGGTTTGGGCCGAAGCCGAGCGGAAACATTTTAGATGAGGCGATTTCGGCAGGACTTACCCCCGAGCCAAATCTAAAGATTGGCGAGAGGGGTAAAGGACGCCGTAATCGCCCATATCAAAAGAAGAGCACGGTTGCCCTAACCGTGGCCGCATTTATACATAGCATAGCAACAGGCAAGCAACAACAGATCGCGGAGCCATTAATTAAGAATTACTGTAGTACAGAATATTGAATCACTTTTCCTGATTTTCAAAAAATAAAACATCAGTTCTATTCAATGAAATCAGGCATACAACGAAAATTCAGTCCTGAAAACTGGGGATATTCCAGCAATTTTGATTTAGATCAAAGGCCTAGAAGTTCGCGGGCGTTTTCGCCGAGAACGCGGAACAAATCCTTCTCATCGCGCATCGACTTGACCCACCTTAAAGACTCCTCGTAGGAAACCCACGGAAAATCGGTGCCGTACAAAAGTCTCTCGGTCGGCCACGAACGGCACAGTCTCATCTCCTCGTCGCGGGACCAGTTGCGGGCGAGAGCGCTTGTGTCGACCCAGCATCCGAGATCCATAATCTCATCCGTCGCATGCGGAGCGAATCCGGAACAGCCGCCGAGATGCGCGGCAATGAACTTAATCCCGGGGACGTTCTTCAGAAAAGCCGCGATATCCTTCGGTCCGCAGGCGTCGTAGCGCCCTGGATAGCCGATATCATATCCGCAATGACACTGAACGACCAGCCCGAGCGAAGCCGCGACGCGGAAGATGGGCCATACGGCCGGATCGGAAAGCGAAAACTCCTGATAATACGGATGGATTTTTATCCCGCGAATCCCGGCTGCGGCGATTTCCTCGAGATGCGCCGTAGCATCCTCGTCTGCCGGATGCAAAGACGCGAACGGCACAATCATCCGCCTGGCCCTTTCGCCAAGTTCGCCGTCGCGGATCGCGACCGCCGTACGGAGTATAACGCCGTGCTGGGTAGGCTTCGTCGCCACAGGACACATGACGGCGCGGTCTACGCCCGCTTTTTCCATATGATCGAGCTGATTGTTCAGTGTTCCATCAGCAGACGGCTGGAGTGTGTCTCCTGTGCGGTGAACGAGGGCGGATAGCGCGCGTGCGGCTATCTGCGGAGGAAAGTTATGTGAATGTACGTCGATAATCATTTGGATGAACAGTATACCACTTTGACGGCAAAAATGGGCCTTATTTCTTCTTTGGCGATCGACAGAACTTCTTGATCGGACAGCCGTCGCATTTCGGTCTTACCGGATCGCATCGCGTCTGGCCGAATGAAACGAGATGACTGTTCCAGGTTTTCCAATATTCTACCGGAAGGACTTCACGCAGTCTCATCTCGGTTTCAAGCGGAGTTTTCGTCTCGACGATCCTCAGATTGTTGCAGATTCTGTGGACATGCACGTCGACGCAGATCGCGGGAAGATCAAAGCCTACCGCAACGGTCAAATTCGCCGTTTTCCGCCCGACGCCCGGAAGTTCGCAAAGCTCTTCCACCGTGTCGGGAACTTTCCCCGCGAACTTCTCATTCAAAACGGCCGGAAGAGCCTTCAGATGTTTCGCTTTCACATGGTAAAAGCCGACGGGATAAATTAGCTTTTCAATTTCCTTTTCAGACAACCGCTCAAGATCGGACGGCTTAAACATCCCGTTTTGCGCCGTCGCGAAAAGACGCTTAACCGCGCCTGTAGTGCACGCGTCTTTCGTTCGTGACGAAAGTATCGTCCCTACCAGAACACAGAACGGATCATCCGTTTGAGCCTTGATAAGTTCGATTATCGGAGCGGAATGCGTCTGAAACTCCTTCTTCAGAAGTTTATCTACCTCAGATATTTCTTTAAGTGTCATTGAATGTGATTTTATCATATTTTGAACCCGTTAACCATCGTGGCCGTTTAAATTTATGATATACTTGCCTGCATAGGATTCAACGTAGATGAATAACGCTAAAAATTTAAAATCCATGGCCGTATGGGCGATCCTCATAATGATCGTCCTCATCCCCTTTTTTATCTTCGAGGAAAGCATCAACAGTTGGATAAATGTTCTCATCAGCGAAAACGGCGGAAACACTTTCGCTATAGCCGCGATACTGTTCGCCGTTTTAGCCTCTGACATTTTCCTGCCGATTCCATCATGTCTTTTAAGCGCGATGTGCGGCGCGTTTCTCGGGCCCGTTCTCGGCTTTATCGTTTCGTTTGCCGCGATGAGCGTCAGCGGCGTCATAGGGTTCTTTATCGGATCTACCGCATCTTCGCTGGCTCGCAGATTGATGTCCGACAACGAGAAGTCGCTGGAATCGAACGCTAAATCAGGACCTTTTATGCTTTTTATTCTCCGCCCCGTACCAGTTCTTGCTGAATGCTCGTGCGTATACGCGGGTCTAAGGCGCTATAACTTCGCGAAGTGCTTTGTCTGGCTCTCTGTCGGCAACGCGGTCATTTCCGCCGTATACGCCGCCATCGGCCACTTCGGGCGCGCCAACGACTCGTTCGTTCCCGCTTTCGCCGCCGTGGTCGTTCTTTCAGGAATCGGATTCCTCTTCGGGAAGATCTCAAACGGAAAAACAAAAACCGAAAGCTAGTTTTTGAAAAACGCTTCCGCTATGCGTACCGAGGCCATCGCGTCCTTGGCGTACCACGTAGAGCCGATCTCCCTGGCGTAATCCTCCGTTAAAACGGCTCCTCCAACGAAAGTTTTTATCGCAGGATCCGCAGCTTTAAGCGCCGCGATCGTCTCGGCCATAAAACCGACGGTGGTCGTCATCAGAGCCGAAAGCCCGACTAAACGGCAGCCGTATTTAAGCGCCGCTTCAACAATCGTCTCAGGCGAGACGTCGCGCCCGAGATCGATCACGTTAAAACCGTAATTCTCAAGAAGCGAGCGGACGATGTTTTTTCCGATATCGTGAATGTCGCCTTTGACGGTCGCGATGATGATCGGCCCTTTTTTCTCGCCTTCGGCACCCGATTTCGCAAGTTCCGCGCGCAGATACTCGAACGCGGCCGACGCGGAATCTGCCGCCATCAGAAGCTGCGGCAGAAAATACTTCCCGCTTTCAAAGAGAGCGCCTACCTTCTCAAGCGCGGGAACAATCTCGGAGTTTATTATTTCAAGCGGATTCAACCCCTTCTCGACAAGACGTCTCGCCGCTTCGGCGGCATCCTCCCGAAGTCCCTTTTCAATTAAAACTTTGAGCGACTTCTCTTCTACAGGCGCCGCGGATTTGGAAACTCCACAGCTCTCGAGACTCTCGGAAAACGAAATCCACTCGGAGCAGTCGCCGTCACGCCCCGTAAGCGCCCTCCACGCACGATAGGCCGAAACCATCGGAACCGAAAGCGGATTGATTATCGCGGCGGAAAGCCCCGCATTGAGCGCAAGCGTATAGAAAGCGGCGTTAAGATCCGTTCTCGAGGGAAGTCCGAACGAAATGTTGGAAACTCCGAGGGCCGTCCTCACGCCCAGTTCGTCGCGAACCGATTTCATCGCCTTTAAAATCACGTTCGCGCTCGTATTGTCGGCGCTCACGGCGAGACAGAGGACATCGACGATAAAATCGTCTTTCGTAAGGCCGTACTCGGCGCCCTTGGCAATAATTCTACGTGCAATTTCGACACGCCCCTCGGCGGTCGCAGGAATGCCGCTTTCATCGAGCGTCAGCGCGACGACGACACCGCCGTATTTCGCGACAAGGGGAAACACTTTCTCCATCACCTCAGTCTTGCCGTTGACGGAATTGACGAGGCACTTGCCGTTATACCGCCGCATCGCCCTTTCCATGGCGACGGGATCGGCGGTATCGATCTGAAGAGGAATATCGACAACGCCCTGTATCGCCTCGACCGTCGCTTCGAGCGTAGCGGCCTCATCTATCCCCGGAACGCCGGCGTTAACGTCGAGAATGTGGGATCCCGCGTCGACCTGAGATACGGCCTCGCGGAGAATGTAGGCCGTATCACCCGATTTATACGCTTCGCGAAGTTTCTTTTTACCCGTCGGGTTTATACGCTCGCCGATGACAATCGAATCATCAAACGGAATCTCGACGGAGCGGACGCCGGAAGTTACGGCAACGCGTTTTGCGGCGGCGGGACGCGGAGGAATTATTTCGTTCGCGAGCGCCGCTTTAACGGCGGCTATATGCTCGCTCGTAGTGCCGCAGCACCCGCCGACGATCCGCGCTCCGGCGCGGACGAGCTTAACAACGTTCGCGGCGAAATCGTCTGGCGTAACGAGAAAGCGGGTCTCTCCGTCGACAAGTTTCGGAAGCCCCGCGTTCGGCTTTACGAAAATCGGGAGAGCCGTCGCGGCGGCGAGGCGCTCGACGTACGGGAGCATCAAATCAGGTCCAAGCCCGCAGTTAAGCCCGACAGCGTCGACGCGCAAGCCTTCAAGAATCGCTGCGACAGTTTCGACATCGGCTCCCGTCAGAAGTTTACCGTCTTCGCCGAGAGCGACAGTAGCGAGAACGGGAAGAGACGAGTTTTCTTTTGCGGCGAGGACGGCGGCCTTAAGTTCGTATGCGTCGCCCATCGTTTCAATCGCGATCAGATCCGCGCCGGCGGATGCTCCGAGAGTCACTAATTCCGCAAATGCGTCGTACGCGCGGTCAAATTCAAAGTCGCCGGAAGGTTTTAGAAGTTTTCCTGTAGGCCCGACATCAAGCGCAACGAATCTGCCGCGCGCGCCGTGCGACGCTTCGCGGGCGAGTGCAATCGACGCGGAAACGACGTCCTCGAGTTTCTCATCGCCGTGATACTTAACCCTGTTCGCGCCGAACGTGTTCGCGAGAACGAAATCGGACCCCGCATCGAAATAAGCGGCGTGGACCGATCTGATTATATCTGGCTTTTTAACGCTCCAGGTTTCGGGTATTTCGCCCGGCTTAAGCCCAGCCGTCTGAAGCGACGTCCCCATCGCTCCATCTGCAAAAATGATTTCCGAGCCGTTTAAAAAATCCCTGAAGCTCATTGCGGAGCGGGCGGCAGTCGCCCGTGGTCGAGAAGATCCTTAATGATCATTCTTACTTCGGTATCGAAGTCACCCTTCAAAATCCACTTCAGATAATTAGGCTCGTTCAAAAGGAGTTTCTTAAGGCTCTCGCCCTTCTTCTTGCCGAAGTTTATAGTAAGCTCACCGTCTTTCCAGCGGAGCGTCCCCGCTCTGTCGGCGTTCATCGGATCGTGGGGAACGAGATATTCGTCCATCTCGTCGACGGTAGCGGGAAGATCGGAATATTTAGCCATCTGGGCCTTGAGGACCTCAAGCGTCGCGCGCGTGTCGGCCTCAGCTCCGTGGGCGCCGTCGTGGTTGCGCCCGAGATAGAATCTCACCGCGGCGGAAAGATCGCGCGGCTCCTTCTTGTGGTAGATGCGCTGAACGTCGACATGCTTGCGGGCCGACGGCGCGAACGCCATCCCGACGCGCGCGAACTCCTCCTCGAGACAAGGAATGTCGAAGCGGTCGGCATTGAAACCCGAAAGATCGCACCCGCGGAAAAACTCGAAAATCTCTTCGGCCTTATCCGCGAACGTCGGGCAGTCCTTCACGATTTCGTCGCTGATACCGTGAATCGCCGTCGTCTCGGGAGGAATCGGAACACTGGGGTTCATAAGCCAGCATTTCGGAATCTCCTCGCCGTCGGGCATGAGCTTTATGGCCGCAAGCTCAATTATGCGGTCTTTGCGCGGCGAGACGCCGGTGGATTCGATATCAAAAACGACGAGCGGACGGACTAACTTTAAATTTGGCATAAAAGATCGTTACGGTAAAGCGCGCGGACAGCGTCGCAGTCGAGAGTGTGGCCGGCGCGGTAGCTGACTACCGTACCGACGAAACGGTGTTCACCCGTAAGCGCGAGCGCCGCCATGAGATCGAGCGTCGCGCGGTGCCAGACGGGTTCGAGAAATTTATCACCGATGGGGAAACGCGGCTCCGTGTAAAACTTTTTCGGCCCGTGGATAAGGATATTCTTTTTGTTGTATCCCCAGTTGCGCGTGGCGGCGAAAAGTTTGCCGACCGTTTTGGCGAGAATATACTGACGATGGGTCGCGTTGGTGCGCGCGAGCGCCGCATAGCGGAACGTCTCGTCGGTCGCGTCAAAGAGAACGCGCTGTTCGCCGATGACGGTGTTCCACGAAATCGCGCAGTCGATGCGCAGATTGCGCTCGCCGTTCTCGGCGGGAAGGAACAGAAGAAAATCGCCGCGCTTGCCGCCGAACGCGACAGGCTCCTTAACCGTGACGAAAGTCGCGTCCTCGTCGGTTTCGACGATTTTGGCGTGATCCATCGCCTTGATGAGCGGGAGCGACGACTGGTCGAAGAGCGGC
>JAGCJE010000152.1 GCA_017648225.1 Kiritimatiellia bacterium
GCCAATCCGCAAAAGTCCAACGACGGCAAAATCGGCTATACGATTTACATCCCGACTCTCGACGACAAGGAAGTTCACGGCTCGTTTAAGTGCTCTGTAGTAGTCCGCGATCCCGGATACGACACTAACGCAGTTGAACAGATTTCGATTAAAAACGCCGTCGGACTTAACAAAATCCTTAGAGATAAGCTCGCTGAAGGCTTTAAAAAAGTCGTTCTTTACCCCGGCACCTATCGCATCAGCGCCAAGAAATACGTCTCCTTACCGTCTAACATGACGTTTGACCTGAACGGGGCGACTCTCAAACAGAATGAATTCGCGGGCGACTCTTCGACAATCGTCGGCATATACCACGCTTACGACGCCCACCTTATTAACGGTACGCTCGAAGGCGACTATTATGAACACGACTATGAGAACTCCAGAAGCTCTGAATGGCCTCTTGGCTTCTCTTTAGCCGGCAACTCCCACTATTCTACTGTTGAGAATATTTATGTTAAGGATATTACCGGTTATGGCGGCAGTAACTCTCAGCGTCGTAGTGGCGATTTACCTTGGGAATATAAAAGGCAGATTGGAAAGTTTGTCGAAGGTAAGCTAGATCGAAAAACAGGCGAAGTCATTACTGGTACACCTAACTTCTATACTTCTACCTACGTACAAGTCGATCCTGAAAAAGCCAAAGAGGTCCAAGTTTCTAAATGCCTCGGCTACCAGGGCGTACTTACGCGTCAATGGTGCCTAATCGGATGCTGGTATGATAAAGATAAAAAGTTTATCTCATCCGAAACCATCTTCCAGTACCGCGTCATTCCAGTACCTAAAAACGCCGCGTTTCTTAGAATTACCGAATTTAATGATTCTATCGAAAAAGCTAAAAAGGATATTCTTGATGTAATGGTCTTTAATGTACCCATGAACTGTGCGATTAAAAATTGCACCTTCGATCACTGCCGCTGCGTAGGCTACGCGGCAAGCGCGATGAAGAATATGCTCTTCGAGGGTAACCTCATCACGCGCTCAGGCGAATCAGCAGCTCGCTGCGCATACGACGCTGAAGATGGTTGGGATATGATGCACGACGTTTATCTTAAAAATAATACTTGTCGCGACAACCCCGTTAACAACTCGCTTCTTACATGCGCGGGGCATAACTTCATTTTTGAAGGTAATAACTGCAATCTCCACTTCTGGCCTCGCACATATTCTCCTTGTGTGCGCAATAATAACATTCGTTTCGCTAAATTCTACTGTGATTCACGCGTCAGATCTGGTTATGCGCGCGTTGAAAACAATAAAATTACTGCTAGGCTCGAAATTCCCAGGAGTAGCCGTAGCGATGGATGGGATTATGCGTTCAATGGCTTTAATCTCTCTACTAACGATCCCAACGGCTCAATTAAAATGAATCTAAGTGACTCAGCTCGCGTAGTCAATTCAAAATTTAATGGAGTTAAATCGGCGATTTCAAAGGCTGTCAGCTGCACATTCACCGATTGCAAGGTCGAGAATCTCGAAAGTGGAATGTGGTCTCACGTTATTGTAAATGGCGGCGTAATTCAAAACTTCTGGTATACTAACACATTTGAGAATTGTACATTTAATAAGACGAGATTCCACGGTTTTGCTAGAAAATGCAAAATCACCTTCCGTAACTGCACATTCACCGATTGTCCGACTGTAAGTTTTGGCAACGCGACACTTATATATGAAAATTGTAAATTTATTGGCGGCTACTTTTGGAATGGCTATTGGTGCTCAGCTACTGATCTTAGCTTTAAAAACTGTTCATTTAAGATTACCGATAACAGCTATATCAAACTCGGAACCTACGGTATAGGTGAGACGATATTTGATTCTTGCACAATTACGACGGATAATAAGACTGGCGTAATATTCTGTGATCTTACAGACTGGCGCTCCTCTAAGAATGGTGATAGCGTACCTGGCAGTATAACAATGCGAAACTGCACTCTCGGCAGCGGAATTGTCTATGGCGTAGGTTGCAGCAACCTTAAACGCAGCAACGGCAACCTGCCCGTCGGCAAAGACCCAACTAAAAAACTTTCCTTTAAGATGGAGAACAACAAGACGACCAACGGCGCTAAAGATTTAGGTCCGATGCCGAAACGCGTAGACAAGCCGAAAAAGAAATAACACGCTCAGGGTTATTCAACGACATAATCGACCTCGGCTTTAACACCCTCTGCCGTGACGCAGACAAGATTGTGCGAGCCGAGATCCATATCAAGAACCAGAGAGTCGCTACCAAGCGTCTCACCGATCATTTTACCGTCTAAATACCACCACAGTCTCGATGTCGAAGGATTTCCCGCGACCTTAACTACAATCTTCTGCTGATCAAACCCTTCTACACGTTCAAATTTCGCGCCACTATTGGGTTGAAGAATTGAAAGCTTAGATGCCTTCTCGACGCGCGAGTAAAACGCTTCAAGAAGCGGATCCAATTTCTCGATCACCTTCCCGTCAAAACCGCAACGGTGAACTTCACATAATCTTGCGCTTGATGTTCGGGTCGAATAGATGGCTTCTACAGAAGACGGACAATTCGCGTTTACGGGATGGCCAGATACGGTACAGATTTTGCGGACGGAAACGCCGTCTGGCTTTCGGAACCATTTTGGGTTGACGCCCGGCTCGACAAAACGCGCGATCTCCCACGCCAGCGGTGCGGCTATCTCGGCCCCCGTTATCGCCTTGTCGCCGAATCTTCCAGAAATATGCCCGCACCATATACCGATGATATATTCCGGGTTCCAAGCTACGGTCCACGCGTCGCAGAAAGCGGAACTCGTACCTGTCTTCCACGCAAATCTCGGCGCATTAACGTCCGCAACATGACCGAGCGCCGCCATCGACCGCGCGGGCGAGGAAAGCATTTCGCTGACAATGTACGCGCTTTCCTGCGAAAAAGGCTCGTTCGCCGAACCTTGGGCAGCACGCGCCAACCGTGCGTACGCGAATGTCAGTTCATCCAATGTAACCGAGACGTTGCCGATAGCCATTCCAAGTCCGTTCTTACCATCATCATATCCGATATTCACAAACCCCGACGTTCTCAACAACGCACCGAATCTGTCAACACCGGTCTTCTCCAAAAGTCTCACAAACGGCATATTGAGCGACAAAACGAGCGAATCATCAAGCGAGACCGCCCCTCTCCACCTCGTGTCAAAATTGGACGGCGCGTAGCCCTTATAGGTTTTAGGAATATCAAGAAGCATTTCTCCCGGGGCAACCAGGCCTAAATCCATCGCGAACGCGGCGAGAAAAGGCTTTAACGTCGAGCCTGCCGAACGCGGCGAGAGAGCAGTATTAACCTGCCCTGCTTCCGAGGCGAAATAATCTCCGCTCACGGCCATCGCGACTATCTCGCCTGAATCGACCCTTCGCACGACGGCGGCCACGTCGCACCCTTTATCGGAGGCTGTTCTACTAATACATCTCTCAGCGAAGCGCTGAATCGAAGGATTGAGCGGCGTTGTAACGTCACACGAAATTTTAGCTCCGGATTCGTCTCGGCAGAACCTGGAAATATAATAATCACAGTAGTGCGGATACTTAAACGGCCTCGGATGACGTCGAAGTTCCGGCTTGACGCTTCTGGCGGCGGCCGCCTGTTCCTCGGATGCAAAACCCAGCTCCACCATTCTCTTCAGAACATAATCGCGGCGCTTCAGCGCCCGATCATAGTCCTTATCGGGTCTGAAACGTGAAGGAGCCTGCACCATGCCAGCAAGAAGAGCCGCCTCTGCAAGCGTCAGCGATTTAGCGCTCTTTCCGAACCATCCGTCCGCGGCGGCTTCTATACCGACAAAATTCGAGCCGAAGGAAGCGCGGTTGAGATATTGGGAGATTATCCACAGTTTATCCTTCTGGCGCTCCATTTTAACGGCCTGAACGGCCTCGATGTATTTCGCGGCGTATGTTTTTTCATGAGGCTTTATAAGACGAACCGCTTGCATGGTTATCGTCGAGGCCCCGGAAACACGCCGCCGACTCGTTAGATTCTGCCAAGCCGCGCGTAAAACGCTCAACGGCCTTACGCCGTTATGCTCAAAAAACGTCCC
>JAGCJE010000153.1 GCA_017648225.1 Kiritimatiellia bacterium
ATGGTGGCGGGTCGATGACGTTTTAGTTGATAAAGGCAAAAGTATAACAATAATGTTATAAAATTGCCATTAAGTAAGAAGGGGTAATTTCGGCATCCTTGCAAGTTAGTAATAAATTGTGATATAATTTAGGTCGACAAAGGCTAACGCCCGAGTCATCTGGACGCGGAGGTATCGTCTTCGCCTTAAGTGACGGGATAATGTCCTGTCACTTTTGTTTTTGTAAAAATAATAGCAATGGGGCCTGTCCCCGTCGGATTTATGCAGGCGGGTGGGATTTGCGGAATAATACACCGTTAAATTGTGCTGATTTTATCGTTGATATTATTCCGCTAACGAGATATAATATGCGATATGAATGAGGAAGGAATATTTTTCAATTCCAGCGAAGAGACTGCCAAGCGGTGGGGGATATCCGATCGTCGGGTGCGCATTCTCTGTGAAAAAGGACAGGTTTCCGGGGCAAGACGCAACGGTAAGCTGTGGGAAATTCCGCAGTCAGCTGAAAAGCCTCGCGATGGCCGTACTATGCGCAGCTTAGGTATTCCTCGTATTTTGCAAGGGCGTATCGCGGAAATTGAAAGCCTTAAAGCTCAACTCGCGTCTAAGCGTCCGTTGACTGAAGGTGAGCGCGAACAACTGCGCAATGCGTTTTTAGTTGATTATACCTATTCGTCTAACGCAATAGAGGGGAATACGCTCACACTCAGCGAAACGGCTATGGTGCTTTCCGGCATAACTATCGGTGAAAAACCGCTCAAAGATCATTTGGAGGCTACGGGCCATCGTGATGCATTTCTCTGTTTGGAGGATTTTGTAAGCTCCGGCGAGGCTGTCAGTGAGACGTTTGTGCGTCAACTTCATTCGCTGGTTCTTGCCGATAAGCCGATGGACAAGGGAGTATACCGAAGGATTCCTGTAATTATTACAGGCGCAGTTCATACGCCGCCTCAACCGTATATGGTCGAGCCGATGATGGAATCTTGGGTAAGAGATTTGCGGACAACGCGGCTTCATCCGCTAGTTGCCGCCGCTGAGTTTCATATTCGATTTGAGGCAATTCATCCTTTTATCGACGGCAATGGCAGAACAGGGCGACTTTTGGCGAACTTCATTCTAATGCGCTCCGGGTATCTGCCAATCAGTATTAAATATGAGGACCGCCGCGCATACTACGAAGCATTCACTGCTTACCACGCCGATGATAATCTTATCCCTATGCTCGAAATATTTGTGGAAAGAGAATTCGCTCGCCTCTCAGAGTATTTAAATATCATTAAATAATATCTTCGCAAGGTTCTTGACGCTATTATTGCAACATCAATTGTAAGTTTGATTATGGGTAAATCACAGATAGCAGGCTCGGTCGTGGCGGGGTTTCCAAGCCCGGCAGAGCAGTATTTAGAGCCGCCGCTCGATTTGAACGAGCTTCTCGTTAAGCGCCCGGCGGCGACGTATTTCGTGCGCGTTCAGGGTGATTCAATGGAGGGTAAGGGTATCTATGAAGGTGATCTTCTTGTCGTTGATCGCTCCCTCGATCCGCGCGACGGCGACGTCGTTATTGCCGCTGTAGACGGTGAGTTTACGGTTAAGACGCTGCGCAAGAAGGCCGGCAAGGTAGGTCTTCAGGCCGCTAATCCTAAATATCCGACAATCGTTCTTAAAGGTGCGAGCGAGCTTAGGCTCTTCGGAAAAGTAACAGCCGTTATTCACCGCTTCCCCTAACCCCTGACTCCTGACTCCTAACCCCTAACCCCTGCCCCCTAAAATGTACGGCCTTGTAGACGGTAATAACTTCTTTGTTTCCTGTGAGCGCGTTATAGATCCGAAGCTCGAAGGAAAGGCCGTCGCTGTACTCTCGAATAATGATGGATGCTGCGTCTCGAGGTCGAACGAGTTTAAGGCGCTTGGAATCCCGATGGGGACGCCGTACTTTCAGCTGAAAGACCGCGAGGCGAAGGGTGAGGTAATTTTCAGGAGTAGTAACTACGAGCTTTACGGTGACATTTCAAGAAGGGTGATAGCCGTTCTTAGGGAGGAGGCGCTCGATGTTGAGCAGTATTCTATCGACGAGGCGTTTATTGTGCCGCCCATGCGGGCGGCGGGGACCGGGGATTTGGGAATGGGGAACGGGGAGGAGTGGCTTTATGAGTACGGTAAAAAACTTAGGGCTAAGGTTCTAAAGTGGACTGGTATACCGTGTGGAGTTGGGTTCGCGCCGACAAAGACGCTCGCTAAAATCGCCAATCACATAGCGAAGAAACTACCTGAAGGCGTGTACGTCATGCCAGAGGACACGACAAAAATTTTGTCTTCGCTGCCTGTTGAGGAAGTATGGGGTATCGGCCGAAGGATGGGCGAGAGATTGAGGCTTAGGGGGATTACGACCGCGCTTCAGCTTCGAGATTTACCCGACTCCATGATTCGCTCTATTGGTAGCGTCGTTACCGTCAGAACGGCTACGGAGTTAAGAGGAATTGAGGCGGTTGTCGACAAGGATTATGACGCGGATCCTGACTCGGTTAGCTGCTCGCGTTCTTTCGGAACTCCGGTCGAAAGTCTTGAGGGACTCTCCGAAAGTGTAGCCACTTTTGCGGCTCAAGCGGCTGAGAAAATGATGCGTCATAAGATGGTGTCGGAAGGGTGCAACGTCTACGCTCAATTCGGCACAGCTTTAGACTCAAGATGGGTCGAGCGAAGCGTTATTTTCGAGTCCCC
>JAGCJE010000020.1 GCA_017648225.1 Kiritimatiellia bacterium
ATCTCGTTAAGGATACGCCTGCGATAGTAACTCTCGTTTCCGTTATCGTCTCTCTTTTGGGTATTGTTCTTGTCGGCTTAGCCGGTAAGCTTAAAGAAGGCGAACTCGATGAGGAGGCTAAAAAGAAGGCAGTCGCCGAATTTAATTTCAAGAAGGGTATGATAGTCGCGCTCTTTAGCGGTATCGCTTCGGCGGGTATGAACTTCGGTCTTCAGTCGGGCGGCGCGATGGAAATGGCGGCCAAAGAGATGGGGACTGATGCTAAGTGGGTCGGTATGAGCGTTCTTGTAGTCGTTCTCTGGGGAGGCTTCGCAGTAAACGCCGCGTGGTGTCTCTGGCAGAATTTCAAAAACCGTTCCTTCGGCGATTATCTTTCGTTTAAGCCTGTTAACTGGATTTTCGCCGCGCTCGCTGGTGTAATCTGGGCGATGCAGTTCGCCTGTCAGAAGGTAGGCGAGCCTGCGATGGGCGATATGGCTTATATTTCGTTCGCGGTAGTTATGGGTAGCTGCGTTCTTTTCTCTTCGCTTTTGGGCGTTATGCTCGGCGAATGGAAGGGTACGGGCGCTAAAACGAAGATGGCGCTTGGGCTGGGACTCGCGACTCTCGCTTCTTCAATCGCGATTGCTGTTGTCGCTAAAAGTCTTTAACAAATTTTAAGAAAGGAACCTCAAGATGAGTTACGCACAAGCCAAGAAGAAATACGCCAAAATCGGCGTCGATACCGAAAAGGTAATCGCTCAGCTTTCTAAAATTCCGATTTCGATGCATTGCTGGCAGGGCGATGATGTAACCGGTTTTGAGTCGGTTGGCGGCGCGTCGAACGGTATTCAGACGACTGGCAACTATCCCGGTAAGGCGACGACTCCCGAACAGCTTATGGCCGACGTTGATTTCGCGATGTCGCTTATTCCCGGTAAGCATCGCCTTAATCTTCACGCGTGCTACGGTATTCATAAGGATAAAGTTGTCGATCGCGATCAGCTTTCGATCGAGCAGTTCAAGCCCTGGGTCGCGTGGGCCAAAAAGCGCGGCGTCGGTCTCGACTTCAACCCGACGTTCTTCTCTCACGGCAACGTCGTAGACGGCCTTACTCTCGCGGCGACCGATCCCGAGATCCGCAAGTTCTGGGTTAAGCACGGCATTCAGTGCCTTAAGATCGCCGAGTATTTCGGTAAGGAGCTTAAGTCGCCCTCAGTTATCAACTTCTGGGCGCCCGACGGCTTTAAGGATGATCCTTCCGATCGCTTAGGTCCGCGTCAGAGAATGGCTGATTCTCTCGATAAGATTTTTAAGACGAAGTACGATAAGAAGGCCGTTATTCCTACGCTCGAATCTAAGCTTTTCGGAATCGGAGTTGAGAGCTACACGGTAAACTCTCACGAGTTCGTTATGGGCTACGCCCAGAGCCGCAAGATTCTCGCGCTTCTCGATATGGGCCACTTCCATATCAGCGAGAATGTCGCCGATAAGATCAGTTCGTTCTTAATGTTCTTCGGTAAGGTCGCGTTCCACATTTCGCGTCCCGTCCG
>JAGCJE010000154.1 GCA_017648225.1 Kiritimatiellia bacterium
CGGCGGGAACGCGATAATGGCATCCCATTTGTCGCCGTCCAGGACATCGAAGATGTCGCCGATAATGTGGCGATCTGGGCGCGGCCCTATCGTCGGGATGATGTCGCAAGAATAGGCGTTCACGCCCTTGTCCAGCATCGCCGCCGTGACGCGGCCCGACATTTCGCAACCAATGAGAACCTTCATTTAAACCTCAACCAAAATCAATGTGGAGTAGTTCGAAGAATCTTCTATCATTATAATATCTTGTATGTAAATAATCCCACAAGTCATTTTCTAGTTCACTATTAGGAATTGGGGCAAAATCAAATGGAGTAAAATTTTGATATACATGCAATTTTCCATATAGTTCTTTATTCATCATAATCTACCATCCCGTTTATTTTATCCCATGCCCGGTTCCGTTCTCTCTTGATTTCGCGCAATTGTTCCACCAGCGATAAAGCGAAATCCTTGTCTATGTAGTCCAGCGAAAAAAGAATACATTTTACTAATTCAATCGTGTCATATCCGGATGCCTCGTAAAGGATAGCATCATAAGAAGGATTCTGAAAGTGTTCTAACTCTCTTGTAATTTTAACATTGTTGCACTCGTCAATGACGTGTTTAATTCCGCATTGCATATAAAATAGAATCATCTTTTCATCCCCCAAAGAAATTTTTTCGCGGCGACATTGCCGCAAATCGTTGTATATACAAATATATAATCGTATATAAAAAAAGTCAATAGTTCGCCCGAAAATTTTTTCTTTTTTTTTGCTGGTGAACGGTGCGTCCGCTTCTCGGCATCCATCGGGAATTTTTCGGGCGGCGGGCCGAACCTCGCCCCCAAGTCCTGGCCCCCGCCGTGCCCGCCGATGGCGGTCACCCACCGGGCGCATCCATGCCACGCGGGGCGAACCGCCTCGCCTGGTCGGGTGCCCGCTTTGGCTTCCAACTGCACCCGGCGGAACCTTTGCGGGGTGCTTGCCCTGCAAACATGCGGACGCCCGAAAAATGCCCGGCTCCGCAATGATTTATATATAAGGTTTTGACGGCCGTAAATCGATGCGTCGCGAGTGTCGCGTCCGCTCTAGAGCCTGGCGTCGTGGCGAGTGCGCCGACTGCGAGGCCCGACGGGGCGGCGCGTGCGTGTTGTGCATTGTGGTGTCGTGCCTCGCGGCCGTGGCCCGCCCGTCATCGAAGAAGGCCCGGAGCGGGCGGGCCTAATTGTGGCGGCTTCCAGCCGCGAAGAGAGAAGGGAAAAGGGCGGCACGTATTGCCGCCGATGCGAGGCGAACGGCGAAGCGGTTCCCGCTTCCTGGTGTGGAGGGTTGAGTTTCCCCCCAGCGCCCCCAGCGCCCCCTACCCCCACGAAGATGGAATCCTCGCGAGTGTAGGCGGGCGTCGGTGACGCTGGGCAGAATTGCGCTTCCCGTATGCGTATGGGTTCGAGCAAATCCCCCCGTGCATGATACACGGCTATCGTTTTTACGACCATTTCGCCGGAGTTTGTCCGGTCGCCGCTTCATGCATCTGTCTTGCGTTGTCTATGTGTCACTTATCGCGTCGTTTCCCGCTTGTGATCGAGGCGCGGGGCGTTCCCTCATTCTTCGCGATAGTCGAGGCCACTCGGTTGTTCCGTGCCGACATGTAGCCGCAAAACCAGCCCCGCGCGGGCCGTTACCTCCGGCGGGATGCTTTAAAAGTATAAAAAAAGCCCGTATTTAGCAAATATACGGGCAAATAATGGGCCTTAAACGTTGCATTTTCGCGAATAAGTATGTATTTTTGGAACATAAAGGAACCACCGCCGGGCAACCGCCCGAACCTGGTCGACCTTTAGAACGGCTTCACGGATTCCCCGTTCTATGTATTTTTTCAAGCCGCTAACCAGCAACTTGAATCGTTGGGCCGCCCCGCAC
>JAGCJE010000155.1 GCA_017648225.1 Kiritimatiellia bacterium
CTGCTGCCAGCATGAACTCCAGAAGGTGCTCGACGATAAGGGCGCGTTTGCAGGTCTCATGCGCCAGTCGATTCTGCGCGAGAGACTTTGCGATATCCTGACCGATTCCTTCCGCGCGCAGATTCTGCGCATTCTCGGCTTCAGGACCCAGGTGATTGAGTTTGTTTCGAGCGAGGCGACGGCGCGCAACATTCTTTTGAAGTGCGTCTGGGGCGTAAAGCCCGGCCAGAGCGGTCCCGTGAGCGAATATCTCGATCTTCGCGACTATTGGCGCGTGACTCCGTGGCTCGAGAAGCGCCTCGGCGACAGGCTTTCGAAATGGCTCGAGAGGTACGAGTAGTCTGTGGATATTGATCTTCTCGTTAAAAGATCGCGCATCGTCTCGCGTATCCGCTCGTTTTTCGATTTGCTCGGCTTTGTCGAGGTCGAAACACCAGTGAGAATCGCCGCGCCTGCGCCGGAGACGAACATCGACTGCCCGCCGGTCGCGACGGGTGGTTTTTTAAGAGCGTCTCCCGAGCTTCAGATGAAGAAGCTGCTCGCTGCGGGAATGGACAAGATTTATCAGATCGGTCCTTGTTTCCGCGACGGTGAGAAGGGGTCTCGACATAATCCCGAGTTTACGATGATCGAATGGTATCGCCGCGAAAGCTCATACCGCGATATCATGGACGATACGAAAAATCTCGTGGCTGCGCTTCTGGAAGAATTCAGTTCCGAACGGGAAGTCTCGTTCCGAGAACTCAAGGTTCGCGAAGCGTATCTTAAGTTTGCGGGCTGGGATCCGTGGGTCGACGGCGATCACGACCGATTTGACTTCGATATGGCGACTAAGATTGAGCCCGCGATAAAGGAGATGGGCGGCGGTGTTTTTCTCGTCGATTATCCGCCGTGGGCGGCATCGCTTTCGCGTCTTAGGGGCGATGTCGCGGAACGTTGGGAACTTTATTGGGACGGTGTAGAACTAGCCAACTGCTTCAGTGAACTCAACGATCCCGGAGAGCAGTTGAAAAGATTCGAATCTGCCCGTGAAGAGCGCCGCGTATTGGGAGAATCCGATTATCCGATCGATACGGAGTTTATCGACTCCGTCTCCGCGATGGGGCCTGCCGCGGGCGTCGCGCTCGGTATCGACCGGCTCGTCATGGCGCTTTTGAGAGAGAGAGAGATTTCCGACGTTCGCGTATGCGGCTGACAAGAAAAGCGGACAGGCCTAAAACCCGTCCGCAGCTGAATGCCGGTTTTATATCATGAACGTGCACCGGCTCCCTTTAAGGTCGTTGAATCGCGCGTTCCACGCCGGGGGACGCGGGCTTGATTCTTCGAGTCCGTGAAGGTGGAAGTCCTTCAGCTTCAGTTCCGCGACGGCCGACTTCTGGCCGTTTTCGTTTTTAACCCTGAATACGACATAACCGATGTCTCCCCAGAATCCGTTCGACGGCAGGGTGAGCCACGGTACCGCGTACGGGGATATCCAGGTCGTGATGTTGGTTTTCCAGACGTGGTTGTGGCCGTGGATAAATCCCTTGCAGTTGGGGAATTTTCTTATCCTGTGTCTGAGAGGCTTCTCGCTGTTGCTGACATACAGTTCATTCAGCGCGTGATGGGCGCCGAGGAAAAACGGACGCGGCCATTTAGGCAGTTCGGAGGCGACCCATTCCTGCGCCGCCAGAGAAAGTTTACCGCCGCCGGGATTGTACGCGTTGGGCACATCCTTCTCGTCGAGCGAGTCGAGCATGATGAAGTCGTAATCGGGGAGCGAGGTTACGGTATGGATGTTCCCCGGAATTATAGTTCTTTCGGCATGATCGGGCCAGACTTCGAGGAAGGCTTTTCTGTGGTCGTGGTTGCCCATGCCTATTGTAATTTTTATACCGGCGTCGCTTAGAAGTTTGAGATCTTCGTATGAGCGGCGGTAGTCTTCGATTCTGCCTGCCGCATGCGCTAAATCGCCAAAAATAAAGACGTTGCGCGGCAGAGGATCCATGCGCAGAATTTCTGCGACGGTCGCGGCGAGATAGTTGCGCGCCATAGGGCTTATTTTTTTGCCGTCCAATTCCTCTAGCCCGTTGACGTGAACGTCGGAAAGAAAGACAGCCAGAGATTCGTCAAAATCCGCCTTCGACGCGGCGAAGAGTTTTTTAGGCAAAAGCGCGGCTGCGCTGAGCGAGGCGAGAAACCCGCGACGGGTAAACGAGCCGAAACTGTTCTTGATATTCATAGACCTTGTATCCTGATTTTATTAACGGATATATTTTATATCATAACCGCCGATTTTTCAATCTTGAGCTGAACACCGTTTGTCTTCAGTTTTATTGGGTAGTATTTATTCTGGTACATTTCCCCTTTATTCCTTCCTATGAAGGAAACCTCCGTTTACTTCTGGACAAATATCACTATTATATTTTTTACTGCGCCTACGGCGCGACGACTTGAAACGACTTTTGTGTGCGCCGGATATGCGGTCGGCATTACGCCGCGTCCCGGACTTGCCGCCTGCAGCGGCGGACGCGTCGTAAGCGCCGATCCGACACGCATGTCCGTCGCACAAAGGGTTTGTTTATAAGTATAAACTGCGCAAGACTTGGAAGGGATGGGCTGAATAGTGATGCACTTTATTAATAATTTAATTACTCGGAGAGGCATTTTTGTGTCAAATATTTTGTTTGTACAGCGAAGTCGAGAAGGATTTTTGTAAAAAATAATTTACACTCTTGCCTTTTGTGTAAGAGTGTGTTAAAATAAATTTACAATTTATTCATTGTTAAGTGATGAGGTTTATAATGTATAAGCGAGAACTGTATTTGCGAAGAATTCGCCCATTTTACAAGAATGAGCAGATTAAGGTTTTGTCTGGCGTTAGACGCGCGGGAAAGACTGAAATTCTTAAAATGATACAAGAGGAAGTTAGAACTTCCTCTGATGACGCTCATATTGTATACATGAGTTTTGAACTTTTGGAAAATAAAGTATATCGCGCATCTGAGAATTTATATTCCTTTATTGAGTCGAAGATTGTTGATGATGGCTTTTATTACATATTTTTAGATGAAATTCAA
>JAGCJE010000156.1 GCA_017648225.1 Kiritimatiellia bacterium
GGCATAACGGGCAGCGTCTCGATAAGCGGATCGCGCGAAATGATTACGCCGCACGCGTGGACGCCCGGCTGACGGATCGAACCTTCGAGCCTCTCGGCGCGCTCCATTAGCTTATGAACGACGGGATCCTCCGAATTAAACGCCGCCTCCAAATCGGGAGACTCCTTGCGCGCCTTAGATAGAGTAGTTTTCGGAGTATCGGGGACGAAATTAGCGAGCTTATTCGTATCGCCAAGCGGATAACCCATGACGCGCCCAACATCCTTAATCGCGGACTTCGCCGCCATCTGACCGAACGTCACAATGTGAGCGACATGATCAGCGCCGTACTTTCGCGTAACGTAATCCAAGACGAGCTCGCGCCCGGCGTCGTCGAAGTCGACGTCGATATCGGGCATCGAAATGCGGTCCGGATTCAAAAAGCGTTCAAAAAGGAGGTCGTACTTGATAGGGTCGACGTTCGTAATTCCGAGCGCGTACGCTACCGCCGAACCCGCCGCCGAGCCGCGCCCTGGGCCGACCCATACGCCGCACTCTTCGCGCGCGGCGCGGATATAGTCGTGAACGATAAGGAAGTATCCGGGAAAGCCCATAGTACGGATAGTATCGAGCTCGAACTGGACGCGTTCTTTAACCTCATCCGAAAGCTCTTCGCCCCAGCGCCTCTTCGCGCCCGCCCAAACGAGCGATGCGAGATACTCCGCCTCAAACTGAATTCTAATAACCTTATCGTAACCGCCGAGCTTGTCGACGCGTCCGGGCGGATACATATCGGTAAGAGTCGGCTCATCATACTTCTCCTTCGTTCCCTCCTCGGTACCGAAGCTCACGGGAATATCGAACTTAGGCATGATGGGATCGGAGTCGAGCTTATATTCCTCTATTCTGTCGGCTACCTCGAGCGTGTTGTCGATGAGCTCAGGATTTTCGGCGAAAAGCCGGCGCATATCCTCCTCGCTCTTGAACCACTCTTCGCCCGTGTAGATCATTCGCTTCGTGTCGCTCATCTTCGCGCCTGTCGAAAGCGCGAGCAATACGTCATGAGAATCGTCATCCTCTTTATCAAGAAAGTGAACATCGTTCGTCGCGACTACACGGATATCGAGCTTTTTGCCAAGCTCGAGCATACCCTTTACGACCTTTACCTGGCGCTCGTAGAGATTGCGGAAATCGTTGCGCGTCTCAAGTGGAATATCGTCGCCGAATTTAGTCGATTTGTGAATCATCACCTCGAGCGAATAATCATCGCCGAATAGATCCTTGTACCACTTCGCTATCCGCTCCGCCTCGGCCATGTCACCGTTGTCGATGGCGCGCGAAACCTCACCCGCGATACACGCCGACGAACAGTGAAGCCCCTCGTGATATTTCTCCAAAAGCGCGTGGTCTATACGCGCATTATGATAAAAGCCGTCAATATGCGCGGTCGAAATAAGCTTTACGAGATTATGGTACCCCGTAAGATTTTTAGCGTGAAGACAAAGATGATGACGCTTCTCGCTCTTGTCGCGGCTCTTAAGATCTCCCGTCGACGTAACATACGCCTCACACCCTAAAATCGGCTTTATCGTCGCGTCGGCCAGATCGCCGTACTTTTTGGCGTTCTTCGCGCGGCACTCGTCATAGAACGATTTAAGAGCGAACAAGTTGCCATGATCCGTAACGGCGAGCGCCTTCATGCCGAGCTTGCGCGCCTTCTTTACGAGCGGCACAATCTGACACTGTCCGTCAAGAAGTGAATACGTCGTATGTAGATGCAGATGTACAAAGCCGCTCATTCGTTTTATTATACCATATTTCTCGGCCTCATTCACCCCCGCCCTTCCCTGCACCCTTATCCCACTTTTTCTGTGTTCTACGCTCTGCGTCTTCTGAACCTGAAAGTCTTCAACTCTTTGCGCATAAGAAGGAGCGACGAGGCGAAATACGCCGCCGCGCCTAGCGCGATGAGAACAGTAAGCTGAAGAACGCCGTTAAGTTTCATCGGCAGCAGAGCACCGTTCGAGACGATGAACTCGCGCGACAGATAAATCACGGCGCACATAACGGCCGAAGCGGAGAATATTTTAACCATCGGAACGGCAATTTTGGAAAATCCGAGCGCCCCGTTTCTGCGCCTGGCCAATACAACGAGCATCAGACAGCCTACTGCGGAGCAGAAAACCGTAGACCCCGCAAGTCCGACATGCCGCCATTCCACGGGCAGAAGCCAAACGGCGAGAATGTTCAAAACGGCATTCATCGCCACAGAGAAAAGAGAAACCTTAAGAGGCGTTTTCATATCTCCTTGAGCCTGAAACCACGGAACCATCACCTTCTGAAGCGAGAAGAATCCAAGGCCGACCGAATATACCGCGAGCGAACGCGAAACGCGAAGCGTCGCCAACGAATCGAATTCACCACCCTCGTATATGACGCCCGTAACCTCCCCTGCGAGAATAAAGAGCCCGAAAGCCGCGGGAATCATGACGAACGAAAGAGACGTCAGGGACGAACCTAACGTTTCCCGGGCCCCGTCCACGTCTTTTTTCGCGAAAAGTCCGGCGAACGTCGGCATAAGCACCGTTCCGAACGCGACTCCAATGACGCCTAAGGGAAGGTCCATGAGACGCTCCGCATAACCGATCACTCCGGCGGCCCAGGGGCTGGCCAGCTGCGCGAGAAGCTGATCGAGAAGATAATTGAGCTGTATGGCGCCGGCTCCCAGAGCTCCTATGCCTATATTGCGCCAGACCTTCACGACTATTGAATCGCGCCACCCCGTAAATCTGAAAGCGGGTACGACACCTGCGCGGGCCATCATCCACAGCATGAAAACCATCTGCAGCGCGCCC
>JAGCJE010000157.1 GCA_017648225.1 Kiritimatiellia bacterium
CATCCAGCGCGGTCCCACGCAGGCAGTGCCGTCGCGGGTGATCTGACGGATGTCGCCGCCGTCGGGATAGCCGACGCAAAGCTCCTCGGAACGGCCTTTTTTATTGATGAACGCGATCGGAGCGGACGCGAAGCCCTTTTTGCCGGCGTAAGTCTCGCACATCTTATCGGACATGAAACGCGCGAGCATGCGGGCCGACTTATCGTCACTCATGTTGGCCGGAAGAGAAATGCGCTTGCTGCGGCCTTCGGCCTTTATCGTTCCGCCGGCCGAACCGGTAACGAGAACAGAGCCGTTTTTGGCGACGAGGCGGAAGTTTCCTGAAAGAATAAGATTTCTCTCGAGCGAACGCTTGAACGCGGGAGAGCCGGAAACATCGACGGTGACGAGGATTTTCTCGGCCCCCGAGCCTTTAACGTCGACGACCGCCTGAGATGCGGCGAATGAAACCGACGTAACGACTGAAAGAACGGCAATAAGTAATAGCTTTTTCATCTTTATATTTTCTTAAGTTGTATAATCAGCGTTGATGTGAACATAATCGAGCGAAAAATCGCAGGTGTAAACCGTGCTTTCGCCCTTTCCGAGATGGAGATCGACGACGACGGCGAACTCGTCTTTGGACATAACCTTCGCAAGGCGCTCAAGCTGCTTCTCGTCAGCGACCTCGCCGCGACGGAAAGCCCATTCATCGTCGTAAAAGACCTCGGTCTTCATATCGACAACTTCGGAGCCAGAATAACCGACGGCTGCGAGAACGCGGCCCCAGTTGGGATCACGCCCGAACCAGCTCGTCTTGGCGAGGGGCGACTTCGCGACTGCGCGCGCAGCACGCGCGGCGTCGGCCTCGCTCTTCGCGCCCTTAACGGTCACGGTGACGAACTTCGTAGCGCCTTCACCGTCTTTCGCCATCTGGCGGGTCAGAGAAATGCAGACGGTTTCAAGAGCCGCACGAAACAGATCGAACGCCTCGCCGCCGCGGGTAATCTCGGCGTTGCCGGCCTTTCCGGAGGCCATAAGGAAAACGGAATCGTTAGTCGATTCGTCGCCGTCAACGACGAGCCTGTTGAAGCTCTTGTTGATGGCGAGAAGAAGCGCGCGCTTGAGCATAGCGGGGCTGATGGCCGCATCGGTCGTAATGAAGCCGAGCATCGTGGCCATATTAGGCTCGATCATTCCGGAGCCCTTGGACATACCGCCTACCGTAACGGTCTTGCCGTCAATGACGACTTTCGCGCAGGCCTCTTTAGGACGGGTGTCGGTCGTCATAACGGCTTTCTCGGCGTTAAGACCGTGGGCGGCGGTCCGCCCGAGCGACTTAACGGCCGATTTAGCGCCTGCCAAGAGCCTGTCCATCGGCAGTCGACGGCCAATGACTCCTGTCGAAGCGACCAAAACGAGTTTAGGATCGATACCCAGCTCTCCGGCAGTCACGAGAGCCGAAAGCTCCGCGTCCTTAAGTCCGGCCGAACCGGTACAAGCGTTAGCGCAGCCTGAATTAGCCAAAATAGCCTGAATACGGCCGCTTTTTACAATCTCGCGGTCGTAGACGACAGGTGCGGCGGCCACTTTGTTGGTCGTAAAGACCGCAGCGGCGGCGCACGGCTCGTCGGCGACTATCAAAGCCACGTCGTTGCGCCCCTTGTACTTGATTTCGGCGGCGACACCGGCGGCCCTGAAGCCCTTTGCGGAACAGACTCCGCCCTTTATGCTTTTAATTTTCTGCATATCGGACATTATACCAAAATTTATACGGAATTTGAGAATGAAAAACGCCGTTTGGCATCATTCCCGAAATATATCCGATTATCACGATTCCGCCGAAGCCGCCAAAAATTCTTTTATGACCTTTTTCAAAGTCTCCCTGTCCGGATTTTCGTCAACGGCGCTCTTTCCGAGGGCGGCGGGAAGAACGATCGACGCCGCCCCCTTCGAAAGACGCCACGCGTCCAGTCCGTAAAGAATGTTATCGGCCTGCGAGAGAAGATGATGACTGTGGACGAGACCGTCCAATGCGCCGCAATCCGCGAGCGCGCGGCAGACGAGCTCCTGGTCGGACTCTTTCATGAGTTTTTTCTCGACAGCGTAAGCGCAGTCGATGCAGATGCCGATCGGCACCGCATATCCGTGGGGAAGCTTGTAGGCACTCATCGATTCAAGCCGGTTGGCGCTCCAGAGAGCGAATTCGCTCGCGCCCTTCTTGACGCGCGACTCGACCGCCGCCGAAAGAATTTCCTTAAAGGCGCTCATATCGCGATCCTTAAGTTTCTGGACGACCTTAATGAACTTCTTCATCAAAGAAGAATCTTTTACGGCCGCATGACGGACGATCTCGCCGAGCCCGCCGCGCCAAACGCCGTCAAGAACCGTCGCCGCAAAGGACGCGTCTATCACGATGCCGTCGGGAACGCACGGAACGCGCACGGCGTCCTTTACGCTCTGATGATCCACAGCCGCCATTTCAGCGAACGCGGCGTCAACCATCGCCGCGGGAGTGGTCGGAACACGGACAAGTTTAACGCCGCCGCGAACCTGGGAGGCGACATATCCCGCGACGTCGAGAACCGCTCCGCCGCCGAGCGCTATGACGACGTCGTTGGCCCCGATTTTCGAATCGACCATCGCGGAAACAAGCGTCATCACGCTTTGGAAATTATCGGACTTGTTCTTCTCGCCGCCGCTGAGAACGACGGGAGCAGAAGCCATCTTGACGCCGTACTTCTGAAAATACCTGCCGATGCGCGTCCCTAGCGACTGCGTTTTCTGGACGACGTTCTGATCGGCCACCAGAAGAACCGTCGGCGTTTCAGACTTCGAGAGAGACCGCAGAATATCGGAAAACGCCGCGTTCTCGTCATTGAACATATCGTCAATGAAATTGACCGTATAACTCTTTTTATTTTCGCACCCTGTTTCAAGGGCGCTCTTTTCACGTGCTTTAGCCATATATAACTACCTTAACTTGAAAAAAATCATTTCCCGGCCGCGCTGGACAGAAGTTCCCTGGCGTGTTCGCCCACGACCGGCATAGACGCCTCTCCGCCCAGCATACGGGCGATTTCCTTTATCCGATCCTTGCCGGACACTTCCTTTACCGCCGTAACGGTACGGC
>JAGCJE010000158.1 GCA_017648225.1 Kiritimatiellia bacterium
AAGATCCTAAAAATTATTACTTCGATGCGAACGACTACCAGTTAAAGCTTATTCAGGATAACGGAAGCAAGTTATTTTATCGCCTTGGCGTTTCAATAGAACATAAGAGAATTAAAGTGAACTTTAGGTCCCGTATGTTCAATTGAAACGCCAAGGCGATAAAATACCTTGCTGCCGTTATCCTGAATAAGCTTTAACTGGTAGTCGGTCGCATCGAAGTAATAATTTTTAGGATCTTTAGCATCAAGATGCATTAAGGGGAAAATAAAGTAAGTATCGAGAATACGCTGAGCGGAATCAAAGAGAGCTAAGTCGTGAGTACGCGTATACTCGAAACTGAAAGCCTTAATTTCGTTGCGGTTACTCATGGTAACCTTAGGCGCATAGCCCGACGAATGGAGCGCGCGATTTATAGGGCGAATCTCTTTAGTAAAGTCTGCGCTAAGAGGTTTAGCTGAACTGACTGCGCTAATGGCTACACTAAAAAGAACTAAAATTGCGTTTTTGACTGACATCATAATCTCCTTTGTTTTACCATTGAATAAACATACATCATCATCATTGTCAATTATACCACTTTACCTTGTATAATAAAAGCGCGGCGATAACATCCAAAAATCTCACGCCTTACAGTCTAAACACCCTAAAACGCACATTGACTCGTCGCGCGCGTCTACGAGAAAGATTTTATACGTTTCCCCGCCAGGCGCGACCTTGACGACGACATGCACCCCAAAACGCGTCGCCTCGGGTATACCGCCGAAGCGCCCTTCCTTTTCAAACATCGCCTTGCGCGAAGAAGGATAAATCGTCGGTATAAAAACAGACGGTTTATCATTATGCATTTCACGCGACGTCATACGCGAAAGCGTTTCTGGCGCGACTTGGCCCGGGCACCAAATGCACGAAATGTAATTTTGGGCTTGAATAGCGCGAACAAAACCCTCACTCATCGCGTCAGAACATCCGTGATGATTCGTCTTACATACGCTTACACGCCCCGCAAGACGACCGACGGCGCCTTCGTAATCGACGGTTGAGCCATCTTCGTTTTTCAGTTTTCCGCTAAGATCGCCACCCGCGAAATACCCAAACTTTCCGTATCGCATGACAAAAGCGAGCGAACGGACGTTTTCGTTGACGAGCTTTCCACCAACCTTATCGTGAATGGCGAGATAATCATGAACGCCATTACCGCCATCCCACGCAACACCGTTCGCACATAAATTGCGGATAGAAAATACATCCTTATACTTAGACGCATCGCGCAACATAATGATCTGGTTCAACGCGCCGATTTTAAAAGGCTCAACAATAAGCCCCTTTTCAATTTCGCGCTTGAACCATGGCTTTACCGCGCTCTCAAAACTCAGCCAATCATTAGATTTAAACTGACCTTGCCTAGGATATTGATGATCAAAATATCGTTTAAACGAAAAATCTTGCGCTACACATACTATGCCATTACCCGCAAGACCATTAGGATATTTTCGATAACGAAAGTGAGCTCCAGGTGTCTTTTTTCGATCGATGGGGCCTGTGCCTGTATGATCGGCGTGCCAATGCGAAAAAATAGCATAATCGATCGTCTTTTCGGGATAAACGCGCTGAATATAACGGCTAACCCACTCGCCCCCGATTCTATCCGGCGACGGGAGAAGCGGAATTTCGGCCAAATCACTCGGCCGATAAAAATCACCTACGTCATTTAATATCGCCGTTCCGTCAGGCAAGCGGTAAAAACAATTCTCACCGCATCCCGTATAAATAAAATGAAGCTCAAGTTCACCCGGCTTCCACTTGGGTAAAACAGATCCTGTCTCCGGAGATTCAACGGCACGAGCGAGCCAAGAAGGCAAACCCCCACACGCCATCGCAACTCCGGCAAATGATTTTTTAAAAAATTCTCTTCTTTCCATCATAACCCCTTTTTAGGTCGCACCTGAAGGTCGAGGTGCGAAAGTTCCACCGGCGTGTTCGTCAAAATCTCCACAACTGCCGCGTCCTCCTCGTAATGCGGAACTTCATAGACGCAAAGCGAATCGGAGGTGAAAGCCGGAACGCATTGCTCGTTTTTCAGAAAAACGCAGGGGCGAGAGTTGACGAACACCTCTTTCGGCGCCTTGCCGCCCTTCACACCTATACGAAGGCGCAACGTGCGTCCGGCTGGAATGCGCCCCGTCGCCAACCTGAAGAATTTCGGCGTACCCTTCCTTACCCATACCGGGAATGGACGTCTAACATCTTCCCAGAGCGGCACGATATCGCGGTAAGTGAGCATGTGATCACGCGGAAGCGCAGCTACCTCCGACGGCGAGCCGATCTCCTTCAGCCACTTCAGCTGATTCGCCCAGTCTACCCCATTCGTCTCCTTCGGTTGGTTGAACGAACGCCAATATGTCGTCTTGGAGCTCTTCCAGCCAGGATCATCAAAGTAGTTAAAGAGATAGAGCGCGTCCGCGCCTAAAGAATACTGCGCCGCCGCCCAACCGCGTATCTGATTCGTCAGCATGTAGAATGGCGCCTTCCAAGGATGATCGCAGATACGTAGCTCCAACCCTGGTGCCAGCACAACATCGCTCTTGCGCATTAGGCGCTTCCAAATATCGGTCGGAATATCGTTATCTGTCGTCTCCCAACGCGGACACGGCACCAGCACATCGACAAGTTTCTCGTCAGCCCAAGTCGCCGCATCAAAACCAAATCTAAGAGCGGTTTCAGGGTCAGCTGGCACACGCGATAGAATACGCACCGGATGAGCGCGCCTTTTCGCCGCTTCGTCGGCGATTGCGCGGATAGAGCGCATGAACGCAGTTATCGTATCGGCGCTCTCCTGGCCTGGCGCAAAGCAGTAAACCTCGCGCTGCCAGTCAATTTCGACGCCGTCGACGTCGTAGCGCATAAGCATCTCACGGATGAACTTCAACTCCCGCTCGCGTACCTCGGCAAACGAATAGTCGAGGCAGTTATCGAAATGGCCTGACGGCGCACGATGGCGAATGCGCCGATATTCGGGATGATTGTGAAAGAAGTTGGGATGCAAAAACGATGTCGGATCGTAGGTGTTATGGCAGTCGTTCATACGGAACGAGAGCCACGGGCGTATACCGCTCCGTCGCGCCTCGTCGATCCAGAGAGCATAGCGGTCGAGTTTGAGCACTTCGTCCATCTCATGGTAAAGGCGGATGTAGTGATTCGTATATGAGACCTCTCGACCGTTCTCGCGCGTCTGCCGGTATTTATCGCACCAGCTTTCCTTAACACCGTTCGGGACGCCCGCAATTCTCCCGCCAATGCAAAATAGAATATCCGTCACGTCCGTGCCTTTGTATTGACTGACAAGACCGCGGACCTCGCTCTCGGTAGGAACGACGCCCATTTTAATTCGGGAATGAGCATAATGCGTCTCGTCGTAATTCAGGAACACGGGCCTCTTCGCCGACGGCGTTCCCGCCGCAAATGCGTTCAACGCGCCAAGCGCGATTACAACAGCCGATACAACTCTACACGCGAATTTGCCGATCCGCTTAATCTTTACATCGCGGGGCCCAATATTTAAATAATCATTGATCATCACTTCCAATTATACCACACTAACTCATAAAGTGAAAGCGCGGCAATTCCATCCAAAAAACATCCAACAACTAAATCCCCGAACGAAAAGTCCTACTGTTCGTAATCGTTGTTTTATCACGAATGGAGTCCCCCAGGCTATTAAAAGATCGGATCGGGGGCGGTTGGCGAGCCGCCGAACACGCGCGCGGCTTCGCGGCAGCCGCCAAGACACTTCGCGGCCTTGTCGCAGCCGTCGCACATCTTCGGCAGATAGTCGTGCCGCACGTAGTGCATCCACTCCTCGCATTCAGGCAACCGCTCCCACTCGTTCCACTTGACGAGTTCGACCGGACTGTGGTTGCAGACGCGCAGCATCCCATTCGGGCCGACGGTGAAGAAGTCTGTCGCCGCCGAACAGCCGGTCGTGACGTTGAGATACTCGTATTTCCCAGCGTCGATCATGCAGTCGGGAAGCTCCGTGCCGAAATGTCCGTGTCGCTTCGCCCGCGAAAGCACCTCCTCGGCGACATCGGCGGCGTGGCGCACGTCATCCGCCGTCAGCATCAGCTCCGGATGCGAAAGGCCCCGTCCACCGGGAAGGAAGCGGTTCAGGAGAAGCGAGTCTGCGCCCGCGACGAGCGCCGCCGAAACCGTCTCGTACAGCTCCGGCAAGTTGAGTTTCGTGACGGCGACGCCGACCGTCGTCGCACAGCCGAATTCGTGCGCCCTGCCAAACATCTCAAGGATGTGTTCCACGGGCGTATCGCTATCCGTGTTCGCCGCGAAAGACCGCAATCCCGGCATGCTCATGAGAACGTGGATGCCGCGCTCGGCGCAGAACCGCAGGACATCCGCCGTCATGGCGCGTCCGTTCGAGAGCAGACCGACCTTCGCGCGCTTCGCCGCAAAGTCCATCAGCTCGAGACATCCCTCCTTCAAGAGTGCCTCACCCCCGGTAAACGAGAACTGCGAAACGCCCGCCGCCGAATACACTTCAATAAGCCGCTTCCACTCGTCGACTTCCATCTCCGGCCCGGGCTTCAGCATTCCCGCGTACCAGGGACACGAACAGAACCTGCACGCGTGGTTGCAGCGGTAGGTCAGTTCAAGTACGGCAACCGATGGAAGGACGGTCGTCATTTCGCGGTCTCGGCGCCGAGCAGTTTGCGCAAACGGGGCAAAGATTTCTTCACCGGGACTTCTTCCCCGAAGTCACGCGTCCACTTTTCCCGTCCGGTCAGAAACGCCCTCATAATCCGTGCGTCGTATCTATTTACGATCGTTCGCTTGCCGTTGATCACCCACGCCAGCTTGTAGATGTTGTCCGCCTTGAACGGCGATTCGACCCGCACCCATTCCACGGGATCGCCTGGCTGCGCCGGCAGACGCTTGAGCGGGCCGCGATATCTACTGACCTGTCCCAGCTCTTTCGACTCCAGCCTCGGCTCGGCTCTCAGGTTAACATTGTCGCCAAGTATCTCGCCCGTCTCTGAAATGTACTTCGCGTTTATCCAGCAGAAATCCTGCGTCGGATTGCACTTCTTGCAGAGAACCGACTCATCGAGCGCAATGTCGAGCCCGAGAGCTTTCAGTTTCGCCGCGTCGTCGCGATACCGCGCA
>JAGCJE010000159.1 GCA_017648225.1 Kiritimatiellia bacterium
CCTATGGTCGGCTTATGGTGCATGACGGCGGGGCTTTTCAAGATCACGAGGCGTAAGCGCGTGAAGGTTGAGAATTTTCCGTTTTATAAGGGTTCGGACCAGCTTAATGTAGCGCTTGGACTTTTCGGCACCTTGTGGGGAATTATCGTTATCGGCTACTTCGATCTTTCGACGGTTTCGATGGCGGATCTGATGCAGTGTCTACATACGGCGCTGTTTTCGACTTTGATGGCCGTCGTATGGGTTTTCATGATCGACAGGCCTCTCGTGCGTCCCCTGTTCGCGCGGATGCTCGCGGCGGATGATCTTGCGGACACCGACGAGGATGATCTCGCATCCGCCGTAGAGCGTCTAGTCGTCCGTCTCGGCGCGGCATCCGATGAGTTTGATAAACGCATCAAGGCGTACGAAGAGGCGAGCGAGAGCCGTCAAAGAGCATACGAAGAGCGTTTTCAGAAATCGTTCAAGTCGTACGAGGATGCTCTTGAAAACCGTCATAAGGCGTACGGCGAGAGTTTCGATAAAATTCTGAGAGATTGTGAAGAGTCTTGCTTACGGAGACAAAATACCTACGAAACGGCTTTCGATAACCGGCTTAAGACGTTCGAGGAGACTTTCGCCGCGAGGCAAAAGGCGTACTCGGAGTCGTTTGAAAGCGCTCTTAAGGCTAGCGAGGAGACTTTTGAAAAACGTCAGAAGGCCTATTTTGACGCTTTCGAGAAGCGTCTTGCCGAATATGATGAGGAATTCAATGCAAGGCAGAAAGAGTATGTCGAAATTTTCCGCCGCCGGATAGACGAACTTGAAAAATCTTTCCTCGAAGAAAAGGCGAGGGCTGACGCTTCGAATGCGAAACTTATTGCCGTGACGAATGCTCTCAAGTGAAAATAGGGTGTTTATCGCGATGTCCGACTCAAGTAAAAACACACTGAAGAGGCTGATCGGCGGGAATAAAGATTCCCGCGCGACGACCGATGAACTGCAAGGACTTCTCCTGCAGATCGTTTTTGCGCTCTTGATGATATTTATCATAGCGTATTTCATATTTGTCACCGAAACTAAAAAGACCGAGGAAGCGCAGGTTCTCGATCTCAACAGGCAGAAGCTCGTTCTCGCGCTGGAAAAAACGGCGGAGAACAAGCGCATCCGATATGGGCTTAATGCGCTGATGGTTCAAGGCACCGACGGCAAACGCATATTCGACGCGGATGCTCATATTTCCAAGGGACGCATTGATCTCGCGCCTGCGGCAAGGACGGCTTTTTCGACCGGCAGCAAGGCCGCTTTTTCCGACTACGCCGACGTTTCGAAACTTCAGGAAGCCTGGTATGACGAGGTTCTGAAATCCGCAGAAATCGAGAAGTTGAGCGAACCTGAAGTCGAATGGCTTAAAAATGAGATTGCCGAACGCGTTGAAACCGTGCGTCTGGATGCGCGCGGCGTCCAACGCGCCCTCGCCGCGCGCCTTCAATCGGCGCTGATAGAAAACCCCGGAGAACTCGGCGCGATTCAAAACGCCAACGCATTGGCCGAGGCGATTAAGGCAAAGTCGCTCGATATGGTTGAAAAGGCTATTGAAGCGGAGGTTCTGCCGTGATTATGTCCTGTATTTTTCTGGCGTCCGCTTTGAGCGCGGGCAATGCCGAGTTCGATCGCAACGCTGCCGAGAGCGCGGCGAGAATTACCATGGATCGATTCGTTCGTGAAATGCGTGAGAACGGCTTGGAGAGCGGGATATTGAGCGCTGAGATGCTTCGCGATCCTGGGCGCTTCGCGTCAAGCTCCGCTGCCGAGAAGGAGTGCCGGGTAATTTATATTTCAAAGGCGGAAGAGGCTTTCTCCAGAAAGTGCGAAGATGTAAGACGCAGTCTTTCGCTCGACGAATCGTTTACTTTCAGCCTTACGGATGCAGATAAGGCCGCTCTTGAGTCGAAATTCCCTACAGTTTACAAAGCCGAGCGGCGTGACGCGGTTGCCGGTCA